>DASUMC010000070.1:0-2130 GCA_036277855.1 Actinomycetota bacterium | reverse complement strand
CCGCATGGACGACCTCGCGCGGTTCCGCGACGCGATGGACGTCGGGACCGTGGACTACCTGCTGATCCTCAACCGGAACGAGAACCTCATCCCCGCGGTCGCCAAGCTCGATCAGGAGCAGGCCGCCGCCTACTTCATGCTTGGCGAGACGACCGGCACCTCCGCCGGCGGCGCGTCCGAGGCCGGCAAGTTCCTACGGGTCCCCGGCACGAACCCGTTCTTCCCGCTGCCGCACGGTCTGCAGGGCAACCGGATCCTCGAGCTGCTCGCGACCCACCCGATCGAGACGTACCTGCTGAACACCGGACGGGTGGGGGGCGTGGACGACGACGAGCGCTCGAAGAAGGTGAAGATCCCGCACACCTCGGCGTGTGTGAAGGGCATCGCCGAGCGCTCCATCTCCTGGACCGAGGACGACGACTTCGGGTACCGGGTAGCACAAGCGGTCCCGGGCCTCGACGACGAGGAGCTCCTGCAACCGCGTCGGCTCTACGAACGGCAGGGCCGCCTGCAGGAGTACCGCGAGATCGTGGATCGCCTCAAGGCCGAGCGCATCGCGCATCTGGAAGGGTTCCAGGAGCTCACGCCCGAGATCGTCAAGGCGGTCGGGTAGGTCTCAGGTCTCGTCCGCGGGAGAGCGCCGACCCAGGAACCATCCGCCCAGCAGCTGCATGGCCGCGAGGACGAGCGGCACCAGCAGGTACCAGCGGAACGCCTCGAGATCATCCAGCGCCGCACGACCCTGGACCGGGATCGAGGCGTAGAGCAAGAAGAGGCCCGCGAACGCGAACCACAGGCCGATCCGGCCCGTGAGGTACAGCGCGTAGAGCAGGTGGTCGACGACGTCGGTGCCCTCGAACGGCCGGCGGCTCCAATACCAGATCGCGCGCACGCCACCGAGCACGAACAGCCCCGCGACCACGAGTTCGACGGTCCTCACGCGCGCGTGCCCGCCGCGCGGGCGAGCGCCGAGACGACCTGCTCGTCGGTGGTCTGATCGAAGTCCCGGTACCACTCGCCGACCGCGAGGAACGGCTGCGGCGTCTCGAGCACGACCACCTCGTCGGCCTCGGCGCGCAGGCGCTCGAGCGTCTGCGGCGGCGCCACCGGCACCGCGAGCACCACCCGTTCGGCGCCCTGCGCCCGCGCCCATCGGAGCGCGGCCACGGCCGTGCTCCCGGTGGCGACCCCATCATCGATCACGATCGCCACGCGACCCGCCACCGGCTGCGGCGGCCGGCCGCTCCGGTACGCGTGCTCGCGGCGTTCGATCTCGGCCTCCTGCGTCGCGATCTCTCGTTCGAGGTAGCGCTCGGTCACGCCGAGCGCGTGCACCATCCTCGGATCCAACACCCGGATGCCGGGCGCGACCGCGCCGATCGCGAGCTCGGGGTTGCCCGGCGCCCCCACCTTGCGCGGGACGACGACGTCCAACGGAGCGCCGAGCTCGCGCGCGACCACGTCGCCGACGATCACGCCGCCTCTGGGGATCGCGAGCACCACCGCGTGGGGACCGAGGTGCCGGAGCGCCCCCGCGAGCCGCGAACCCGCGTCCGTTCGGTCGGCGAAGATCACCGCTCCTCCTCGATCTCGCGGCGCGCCTCCTCGTCCTCGAGCTCGCGTCGCTTGTCGGGCACGATCCGTTCGGGCGGCGGCATCGGCTTCCGGATGCGCCGATACACGCCGAGCGGGTCGTCGTCGCGCTTGGATCGCTTCCTCTTGGAGACCACCCTTCGATTATGCGGCCCCGCTCGCGAGGACGACCGGACCACGGCCGGCGGGTCCCCTTCCGTTCGATCGACCGCGACCGGCGGCACGAGCGTTTGTCGGGTTTCGTGGTGCCCGCATAGCATGAGCGTCTCGCGAACGAGGAGGTCCAGCGTGGTCCAGGCCTACATCCTGATCCAGACCGAGGTCGGCAAGGCCGCCCAGGTCGCCAAGGAGGTCCGCGACATCGCCGGCGTCGCCGAGGCCGAGGACGTGACGGGACCCTACGACGTGATCGTGCGCGCCGAGGCGAAGAACGTCGACGAGCTGGGCAAGCTGGTCGTCGCGAAGATCCAGGGCGTCGAGGGGATCACCCGGACGCTCACCTGCCCCGTCGTCCACCTGTAGACGCGAGCCCGCCTC
>DASUMC010000069.1:0-2279 GCA_036277855.1 Actinomycetota bacterium | reverse complement strand
CACCCGGCGGCCAAGCTCGCCGAGCTCCGGCTCCTTCAAGGTCGGATCGAGGAGGCGGAGCATCTCCTGGCCGGGTACGAGGAGTTGCCCGAGGCCACCCATGCCCTCGCGTCGCTGTACCTCACGAGGGGCGAGGTCGCGATGGCGGCGGCCGTGGTCCACCGCCGGCTGAACGTGATCGGCGAGGACAACGTCCTGGCCGCACCATTCCTGAATCTGCTCGTCGAGATCCAGTTGGCGCAGGGCGACCTGCCGGGCGCAATCGCGACGGCGGACCGATTGCAGAGTGTGGCCGACCGATCCTCTCTCCCGCGGATCGCCGCCATGGCGGGTTTCGCGGGTGGCCGCCTGGCCGGCGCGGCCGGCGACCCCGCAGCAGTGTCGCTGCTGGAGGCGGCGATGACCGCGTTTGCGTCCCAGGGCCTCGCCCTCGACGCCGCTCGAGCCCGCCTTGGACTCGCCGAGGCGGTCGGCCTGGATCGGCCCGAGGTCGCGATCGGTGAGGCACGCACGGCCTTGGCCGAGTTCGAGCGGCTGGGGGCCCCGCGCGAGGCGGACCGAGCGGCCGCGTTCCTGCGGGAACGCGGCGTCACGGGCCGGACCGGACCCAAGAACATCGGCACGCTGACGCGTCGGGAACGGGAGGTCCTGGTCCTGCTGGGAGAGGGGCTCTCCAACGCCGAGATCGCGGCCCGGCTGTTCATCTCCACCAAGACGGCCGGTCACCATGTGGGCAGCATCCTGGCCAAGCTCGGCGTCCGGAACCGGGCGGAGGCCGGCGCGATCGCGTTGCGCCATCCGGCGACGCTCGGCGGCCCAGGTCCCGGGGATCGTTTGGATCGAAGATAGGGAACCTTCCCGATCCTTCTCTGGTTCGACAGGCGCATGCTCCCCCTCGTCCGACACGAGGAGGTGGAGCACATGACTGCGCAGCAGACGGGCAACGGCCGGGCGAACGCCCTCAAGGGTGGGGAGCGCTCGATCACCGTGCAGGTGGACTGCTCGGCACCGGCCGAGGTGGTCTGGGACGTCCTGGCGGATCTGCCGACCCACGCAGTGTGGGGCGGTGAACACCAGAAGCCGAGGACACGGATCCTTTCGATCGAGGCGCCCGACGGTCCCGCGGTGGTCGGGACTGAGTTCGCGACCACGGGCGCCGACCCGATGGGTCGCTTCCACGACCGCTCGGTGGTCACGGAGGCCATGCGGCCATCGACGTTCGAGTTCGTGACGGAGGCGACGCTCGAGACGAAGAAGGGGAAGCGCGCCGACTGGACCAACGTCCATCGCTACGAGCTCACGCGCACCGAGAAGGGCTGCCGGATCTCCTACACGATCCGGATCACCCGCATCAGCAGCTTGCCCGGCATGCTCGCGATCTTCAACGTGCCGGTGCTTTCGGGGCTGGCGCTCAAGGGGTCGGCCGGCGTCGGCCGCCGCGGGATCCGCAACCTCGCGGCTCTGGCGGAGCAGCGTGCGACCGCACGCTAGGAAGGAGGAACGATGCCGAAGGTCGGCAAGGACGAGATCAGCGAGGTCCTCTCGATGGAGGGCTACGAAGGCCGATTCGCGGAGCTGGACGGGTACACGGTCGGGTTCGAGACCTACACGGCCGATGCGAACCTGAGCCCGTACTTCAAGGGCCTGCCGGATGACCGGTGCCAATGCCCGCACTGGGGCGTCGTGCTGAAGGGCAAGCTCGTCTATCACTACGCCGACGGCGACGACGTGATCGAGGGCGGGCAGGCCTACTACGCGCGGCCGGGACACCTGCCCGAGATCTTCGCTGGCACCGAGGTGGTCGAGTTCCACCCCACCGACGAGCTCGCCAAGACCATGGAAGTCGTCGAGCGAAACATGGAGTCGATGGGCTGAGGTGGGGAGCGCCCGCCAAGCGGGGTCGCTCCGTCGCAACGGAGGCGTGACAGCCGGGCTGGCCCCTGGGATCAGCCCGGCGCTCCCATCTGGGCAGGCCCCCCATACGGAGCGGCGGATCGTCGTCCCATTGCTGGCCATGGCTGGCCTCTTGCCGGCCTCTCACCGCCACGCTCTCGCACTCCATCGTTCCTCCTTTCGCATGCTCACGCGCGGCAGGGATGGGGGCCGAACCCCCGGGCACCGAGGCGGTGTCGGGGACTGCGGTCGGCGCGCAGACGACGACGAAACAGGGCGCCGGCCATCGACGCCGACCCGGCTCGACCCTCGGGAGGAGGTGAGGGAGGTTTCAGACTCAGCCGACCGGCTGCATGCCTGGCTCGATCGAGTGTCAATGCGGCTCC
>DASUMC010000068.1:0-5552 GCA_036277855.1 Actinomycetota bacterium | reverse complement strand
GCGGCTCCGAGCGCTTTCATCCGGTCCTCCGACGTGTCCGCGGGCAGGCCGACGATCGCGGCGACCTCGCTCCCGGCCTCGCGGCCGAGCAGGTGCCCGAGCACCGGATAGAGCGCGTCCGAGGCAAGCAGACGCTTCGAGATCCCCTCGAGCGTCACCACGAGACGCGCCCGGCGCCCCTCGTCGCGATGGAGCCCGGCCAAGGGCACCCGGCCCGTCAACGCGGCGCAGATGTCGATGAAGTCGCCGTACCGGTCGGTCCGGGCGCCGAGCACCGAGTTGCAGAACACGACCGCGTTGGATTCGGCCCACGCGACGTGCTGCCCGAACGCCGGACGCTCCGGCAGCTGGTACGGCGCGCAGGTCCAGGTGGGCCGGCAGCCCATCGCGACGTACGCGTCCATCTGTCGACGGCCGTTCGCGGCGACCACGGGATCACCCCGGTACCGGTCGGGATGCAGCAGGTCGAGGGCGCCGACGTTCAGCGTAGTTGGCACCGCGACCCGGGCTCCGCCCGCGACCATGCGCTCGGCGAACTCGAGCCCCGCGACCCCGTGGTACAGGCACCCGTCGACATGCGCCGAGGCCACATCGATCAGCCGCTCGGCGGCGGAGACGCCCGCCATCTCGACGACGATGCGCATCGCCAGCGCGACGGCCTCGCCCCGCTCGCCGCGTAGGAGGGCCCGGTCGCTCTCGGTGAGCTCGACCGGCACCGAGGCCTAGGCCTTCGCCGCCCGTTCGAAGATCGGGAGCGCCCGCTCGGTCATCTCGTCGTTCCCGGTGATCGAGATGCGGAAGTGCCCGGGCATCTCGACGACGGTTCCGGGCAGGACGAACACCTTGTCCTCGGCCAGGCGCTCGACGAACGCGACGTCGTCCGGGTCCGGACTCGTCGGCAGGAGGTAGAAGGTGCCCTCGGGCGAGTGGAGGTCATAGCCGTAGGAGCGGAGCGCCTCCACGACGAGGTCTCGGCGCCGCTGCAGGGCCTTGACGTCCACGCTCATCCCCTCAAGGTCGCCCATCGCGCGCTGCAGGACGTTGGTGGGGGCCGCGTGCCCTCCGTACGTGAGCTGGCCGAGCTGCAGCGCCTCGCGCATCTGGGGGCGGTCGGGCATCTCGGGCGGCAGGGCGATGTACCCGACCCGCTGTCCGGGCGTGAGCAGCTGCTTGGCGTACGTGTAGACCAGGAACGAGTTCGCGTAGGACTCGGTCGGGCTCGTGAAAGGCCGGTCGTCGAAGACGATCCGCGAGTACGCCTCGTCCGAGATCAGGTAGATCGGGTGCCCGATCCGTTCCGAGCCGGCGTTCAGCACGTCGGCCAGGGACCGCAGGGTCTCGGGCGGGTAGATCTTGCCGGCCGGGTTGTTGGGTGAGTTCACGATGATCGCCGAGGTGCGCGGGGTGATCGCGGCCTCGATCGCGCCCACGTCGAGGTCCCACGTTTCGTAGTTCACCGGGACCCGCACCGGCTTGGCCTCCCCGCCCAGGATGATCGCCTCGTAGAAGAACCACGGGGGCGTGAGGAAGATCACCTCGTCGCCGGGGTCGGTCACGGTTCGGATGCAGAGGTTGAGGCCGGCGAACGCGCCGTCGGTCACCAGGATGTCCTCCGCCTCGAAGTCCACGCCGCGTCGCTCGCGAAGACCGGCGGCGGCGGCCTCCTGCGCGTAGGGTTCGTTGAACTTGTACGCGTACCAGTCCTTGTCCTGCGGCACGGTCCAGCGCTGCAGCGATTCGACGTACTCGGGGAGCACCATCTCCTGCGGGTTGCCGGCAACGAAGTCGCAGTTCGCCGGGTCGGCCGGGTCGCGGTTCGCGTAGCGGCTCTCGTAGAAGAAGCGCCGGAGCGGCTCCTCGATCTCCAGGATGCGCTGCAGGCTCTGCGACAGGCGGTGTGGCATCGTGGTCCTCCGTCCCATGTGTTTGGCGCGGCTCGTGGATGGCCCGGCGGGGAGGTGCAACGGTCCCGCATGGCCGTGCGCCGAACCCTATCACCGGGTGTGTGAGCTACCAGGTGACGTCGGGCATGCCCCCGGGATCCGCGTCCTCGTACGCGGTCGCGCCGAACCGCGCGAGGTCCGTGCTCGCGAGCTCGCCGATGTAGGAGGCGGGGAGCACCGCCGCGAACGACCGTTCATGCAGCCGGTCCCTCCGCACCGCCGCCGGCCGGATGTACGGGCCGATGTTGTCGCCGTAGCGGTAGTCGGCGAGGAACGCCGCCACGTCCTCGGCGGACAGGCCCGAGTCCCTGAGCGCCCTGGGGTCCAGGTAGACCTCGGACGGCGCGACCATCTGGACCAGCCCGAACACGCTGGTCCCGAACTCTGCGTTCAGGTCCTCCTCGAGCTGGATCGGGTCGATCCGCACGCCGCCGTTCGCGTCGATCTCGGGGCACTGACCGTGGTCGGCCGTCACGATCAGCACGCTGCGGCCGTCGCCGAACCGCTCGGCCAGCAGGTCGGCGAGCCGCCCGATCTCGTCGTCGACGGCGCCGAGCACCTCGGCCTGCCGCGGGTCGTCCATGTTGTACACGTGGCCCGAGTAGTCGGGCGCCTTGAAGTTGAGGTACAGCAGGTCCGCGACCTCGTCGTCCCCGATCGGCTCGGAGTCGAACGTGGCGCCGATCAGCTCCCCCTGATAGCGAACGACCGGCGGGAAGCAGCACATCGCCTTCTTGCCGGTGGGGTCGTACGGGGACGGCGCGGGCGGGTCCCACCCCGAGCTCAGCTCGTCGAGCCGTTCGAGCCCGGGGGTCGTCTTCGGGAGACGGTACAGACCCGGGTGATGGGGCTGCCACCCGCCGCCGCCGTCCTCGTCCCAGAACACGGCGACCGGGGCCTCGCCCATCGGGCGCCCGCCCCGGCCGAGCATCCCGACGTGCCACACCTGGTACCCGATCTCGCCCACCCACGCCTTGTCTTCGGTCCACTCGGTCCAGCGGTCGGCGAGCGTGGGCTCGAGCAGGAAGCTCGGGTCGATGTTCCCGGCCTTGCCCCACGCCTTCACCGGCCCGCCGCCCCGCCGAACGTTGTGGCCGGTGATCCCGTGCGTTCGGGGGAAGGCGCCCGTGCCGATCGTGGCGTGGGTGGAGGCCGTGACCGCGGGGAACGAGCCCGAGATCGCGTTGCGGTACGTCGCGCCCTCGCGCATGAGCCGCCGGAGGTTCGGCCAGGCGTCGGGCCAGCGGCGGAGGACGTTCCACCCGCCACCGTCGATCACGAGCGTGACGACGACCCGCGGCTGCACCGGCGGCGTGACCGACGGGATCCCCGGGAGCGCGACCCCGTCCGCGGCCCGGAACTCGTCGAACCCGATCAGCCGCGCGGTCGTGGGCGCGAGATCTGCCAGCGTGACGCGCTCCGTGTGGTCCTGCGGCTCGATGCGGCCCGGCGACCAGACCACGATCGGGACGCGCTCGCCGTACATCCAGGTGATCGCGTGGCTCGAGCGCGGATCGTTCGGCGCGAGCGACAGCGACTCCTGCCGATAGTTCGAGCTCGAGTAGGGGGTGACCAGCAGCTGCAGGTCGCCCAGGCGCTCGGCGTGGTACGAGCGCGTGACCAGCTCGAGGTACTCGGAGCCCACGTCCGAGGCCATCGCCTCGAGCACCGGACGAGGGTCGGGCCGGGTGAGCCGCCGGACCACGGCGCCGGCGACGCCGCCCGCCGCCACCGCCGCGAGGCCGAGCCCGCCCATCAGGGCGAGGAGGCGCCGGCGATCCGGGTCCTCGGGCACGCGGGCCCGGATCGCGAACAGGCAGGCGCCGAGGACCAGGAGCCCTGCGAGCGAGCCGGCGATCAGGCTCCCGGTCGCCACCAGCACGAACGCGACGGCGCCGCCCGTGAGCGCGAGCAGCACGAGCACACGCCGGGAACCCATCGGTGGTCGCATCATCCCAGACGGGTTCGGCCTCGGCGGGCGCCGGGTTCGCCTACGCGCGTTTGCGGGGCAGATCCAGGAACGGCACGGGGACGACGGTCGCCGCCACCTTGCCCCGCTCGCCCTCCACGCTCCACTCGACCGATACCCGGGTCCCCGGCTCGGCGAGCCGCGGCGGCAGCGAGCCGAACCCGACCATCTTCTTGATCGTCGGCCCCCAGGTCACGCTGGTCGCCCGCCCGACCTGCTGCCCGTCCTTGTAGACGGGTAC
Source organism: Actinomycetota bacterium (assembly GCA_036277855.1). GTDB lineage: Bacteria > Actinomycetota > UBA4738 > UBA4738 > HRBIN12 > DASSJM01. The sequence continues at coordinate 1,399 of DASUMC010000068.1, read as the reverse complement.
GGGGTCCCGGTGGACCAGGGCCGAGACCATCGGGGGCAGGTCGTGTCGGGCGAACATCGCCTCGATCCCCGCCCACTCGAGGTCGAGGCCGACGAGGCGCCGCCCGGGGCCGCCCCGGGCCTGCTCCAGCTCGAGGGCGCGCCGGCCGACGAACGCGGGCTTCGCCAGGTCGACGAAGGCGCCGAGGCCGATCTCGAACGGCGAGTAGTGCTGCTCGGGGCTGATCGCGTGCCGGGCGCTGGTGTATTCGGCCTCGATCAGGATCAGGCCGGCCTCGACGCGCGCGACATCGAGCGCGCGGATGCCGGCGGGGCGGCTGCCGGGCGGCTCGCCGGCCGCCCACAGCGCGTCCCACACCGCGGTCGCCGAACCGGCGTCGACCCAGATCTCGTAGCCCAGGTCGCCGGTGTACCCGGTCCGCGAGACGTGGACGTCGACGCCCCCGATCTCGGCGCGGCGCTGGCCGAAGTAGCGAAGGTCCGCCCAGTCCCGACGGCTGGCGCCCTGGAGGACGTCGCGCGAGCGGGGCCCCTGCAGGGCGACGGCGGCGAGCCGTTCGGACACGTCGGCGATCCGTACGTCGAGCCCGGCCGCGTTCAGCGTGAACCACCGGTAGCAGGGGTCCGCCGCCGTCCAGAAGAACTCCTGCTCTCCGCGGCGGGCGACGGTCCCGTCGTCGACCACCTTGCCGTCCTCGTTGCACCACGGCGTGTAGGCGACGCGGTCGACCGCGAGCTTCGAGACGTCGCGCGTCACGACGCGGTCGACCAGCCTCGCGGCGTCGGGCCCGGTTATCTCGTACTTGTACAGGGGGGTGACGTCGATCAGCGCGGCCTGCTCGCGGATCGCGTTGTACTCGATGTCGTGGAAGTCCGCGTAGACGGCGGCCGCGAAGTACCCGGACCACTCGCCCCAGGCCAGCGTCGAGTTCAGCGCCGAGGTGCGCGGGTGGAACGCCGTGCCGACGCTCAACGTGGGTCCTCCTCGATCGCGCGTGACCGGCCGTAGCCTAGCGGCAGCGCCCGGGAGGGGGGCTGACCAGCAGTCAAGGGCCGGTTGGTCCGCCCCGCAGCCCGCCCCTACGATGGCGCCCGTGGCGAACCGGTACGACGCGGTCATCATCGGGGGAGGCCACAACGGCCTGACGGCGGCCGCGTACCTGGCCCGCGCGGGACGCACCGTCCTCGTGCTCGAGCGCCGACACGTGCTGGGCGGCGCCGCGGTGACCGAGGAGGTCTTCCCCGGCTTCCGCTTCAGTGAGTTCTCCTATGTCGTCTCGCTCCTGCGACCGGAGATCATCCGCGAGCTCGAGCTCCCCAAGCACGGGCTCGAGATCCTTCCGCTCGACGGAACGATCACCCCGCTCGAGGACGACTCCCTGTGGCGGGTGAACGACCAC
>DASUMC010000067.1:0-4043 GCA_036277855.1 Actinomycetota bacterium | reverse complement strand
GACGTCTTTCGCGTACACGATGCCGATCACCTCGTCCAGGTCGTCGGAGAACACCGGGATCCTCGAATACCCGTGGAGGAGCACCTGCGCTTGGACGTCGCGCAGCGTCTTGTCCGACTCGATCGCCGTGATGTCGGGCCGAGGCACCATCACCTCGCGGACGATCGTGTCGCCGAACTCGAAGATCGAGTGGATCAGCTCCTTCTCGCCCTCCTCGATCGAGCCCTCCTCGCTTCCGACCTCGGCCATCGAGCGCAGATCTGCCTCCGAAACGAACGGCCCCTGCTTCAGGCCCTTGCCCGGCAGCAGCCAGTTCGCGATGACGATCAGGCCCCGCGTCGGCGCCGCGAGCAGCCGACCGAGGAACCACACGAGCGGTGCGACCGCGAGCGCGGCCCCGTCCGAATGCAGGACGCCGAAGGTCTTGCTCATCGCCTCCACGAGGACGAAGTACAGCAACGTGAACCCGACGGAGACCAGCGTGACGCCCAAACCCCCGAACGACCGCTCGGCGAGGATCGCCACGATGATCGCCGACCCGTTCTGGCAGAGCATCACGGTCAGGTAGACGGCGTTGAGGTACCGGGGAGGATCGGCCTCGAGCCGTTCGAGGACCGTCGCGTTCCGGCGGCCCTCCTCGACCAGCGCCAGCGCCCGAACACGGGACATCCGCGTGAGGGAGGCCTCGGCGATGGCCAGCACCGACCCGAGGATCACGAGGAGCGCGACGAGCACCCAGAGCCAGATCACCGGACCCACACCCCCGAGTAGCGCTCCTGGCGCGCCCACATCTCGGCCCGTTCCCCATCGTCCATGTGGTCGTGCCCGAGCAGGTGCAGGATCCCGTGCACGAGCAGGAGTCGGAGCTCGGCCGCCGGGTCGTCGGGGTTGTTCCGCGCGGCGATCACCGGGGCGATCACGACGTCCCCAAGCTGCCGGAGCCCGTCCTCGCCGGCCTCGTCGTCGAGCGGGAAGGATAGGACGTCCGTCGGCCCCGCCTCGTGCAGGTAGCGCTCGTGGAGCCCGGCCATCTCGTCCTCGGTGACCAGCGAGATCGAGAGCTCGGCGTCCTCGATCCCCTCGCCGAGCAGGGTCGTGCGCGCGAGCGCCATGAGGCCCTCGAGATCGACCGCATCGCCCTGGCGGTCGTCGAGCGCGATGAGCGGAGGTTGATCGTCGTCAGCCATCGACGCGGGCACGCTGCTCTCCGAAGACGCGGTACGCCTCCACGATGTCCTGCACGATCTTGTGCCGAACGACGTCGCGGGCCCCGAGGTGGGCCACCTCGATCCCCTCGATGTTTCGCAGGATCTCCTGCACGATCACCAGACCCGAGGTCTGCCCGGTCGGCAGGTCGATCTGCGTGACGTCGCCGTTGACGACCGCCTTCGAGCCGAACCCGAGGCGCGTGAGGAACATCTTCATCTGCTCGGGCGTCGTGTTCTGCGCCTCGTCCAGGATGATGAACGAGTCGTTCAACGTCCGCCCCCGCATGTAGGCGAGCGGGGCGACCTCGACCGTTCCTCGCTCCATCAGCCGCGGGAGCGCGTCGGCGCCCATCATCTCGAACAGCGCGTCGTACAGCGGCTTCATATACGGGTCGATCTTCTCGTACAGGGTCCCCGGCAGGAACCCGAGACGCTCGCCGGCCTCGACCGCGGGCCGGGTCAGGATCAGTCGCGAGACCTGCTTCTGCTCGAGCGCCCGAACCGCCGTGGCGACGGCGAGGTACGTCTTGCCCGTCCCCGCTGGACCGATCGCGAACGTGACCGTCCCGCTGCGCATCGCGTCCACGTATCGCTTCTGTCCGAGCGTCTTGGGCGCGATCCCGCGCCCGCGCCCCGTGAGGAACACGTCCCCGAGGACCTGGGTCGGCGTGGCCTCCTCGCCCTTGATCAGCTCGATCGACCGGCCGACCGAGGAGGCGTTCAGCTCGTGGCCGCGTTCGAGCAGCGTGATCAGCTCCTCGAACAGCAGCGCGACGCGCTCGACCTCGACCTCGGGACCGGCGATCGTGATCTCGTTGCCGCGGACCACGATCTCCGAATCGAAGGCCGCCTCGACCAGCTTCAGCAGCTCGTCGCGCTGACCGAGGAGGGCGACCATGCTCTGGTCCCCCGGGACCAAGATCTTGACCTGCGTGGTGGCTCTCGCCAAACGGCTCGCTCTGGGGTGGTGCCCCGCTCCTCCTCGATCGGAACCCGCGGACCCGGTCGTTGTCGGACGATCCGCGTTGGGTCCGGATTCTACCCCCGGGTGCGCGCCGTCACGCGCTCGCGCCCTCGACATCAGCCGGGCGGCCAGCGCATCGGCCGGCCTCCGAGGAGATGGATGTGCAGGTGGAACACGCTCTGCCCTGCGTCGCGGCCCACGTTGGTGACGAGCCGCCAGCCGGAAGCATCCACGCCCTCGGTCTTGGCGAGGTGCGCGGCGGCCTGGAACAGGTCGTGGAGCATCCCGGCGTGGCGTCCCTCGAGGTCTCGGACGTCGGTGATGTGCTCCTTGGGGATCAGCAACAGGTGCGTGGGCGCCTGCGGCCGCAGGTCCCGGAACGCGAGCACGGTCTCGGTCGAGTGCAGGATCTCCGCCGGATCCTCACCGGAAACGACGCGGCAGAACGGGCAGCTCGAGCTCATCGACCCTGCGTCCCGGGATGCCGAAGCGTTCCCTCGGTGCTTGTCCGCTTCCCCGCCACCTCGCCGCGAAGCCGCGCGAGCTCCTCGACCAACCTGCGTTGATCCTTGGACAGGTCGCGGGGGGTCTGGACCGCGATGGTGAGGAACAGGTCGCCCCGACCCGCGCGGCCCAGGTTCGGGATCCCCTTGCCCTTCAGGCGGACGGTGGTCCCGGACTCGGTCCCGGGATCGATCCCGACGCGTTCGGTGCCGTCCAGGGTCGCGACCTGGACCTCGCCGCCGAGCGCGGCCTGCACCATCGGCACCTCCAGCACCGCGAACACGTCGGGGCCGTGCCGTTCGAACACCGGGTCCTGGTCGACGTGGATCGACAGATACAGGTCCCCGGGCGGGCCGCCGGCGCGACCGGCGTGCCCCGCGCCCCCGAACCTGAGCTCCATCCCGTCGGTGACCCCCCCGGGGACGTCGATCGGCACGGTGGCGTGCACCGCCACGCGGCCACGACCCTGGCACGCCTCGCACGGCGAGACGATCTCCTCCCCCGTGCCCTGACAGGTGCCGCACGGGTGCGCGGTCATCACGGTCCCGAAGATGCTCCGGCGCACATCCTGCACCTGACCGGTGCCACCGCAGGTGTGGCACCGCTGCGGTGCGGTCCCCGGCCGGGCGCCGCTGCCGTGACAGACGTCGCACGTCTGCATCCGGCCGATCTGCACCTCGCGCCGCGCGCCGAACGCCGCCTCCCTGAACGCCAGCGCGAGATCCGTGAACAGGTCCTCGCCGGACTGCGAGCGGCTCCGGCGACCGCCGCGGCGCCGGCCGAACGTCCCGGTCCCGAAGAAGGCCTCGAACAGGTCGGTGATGTCGCCGAACGACGCCTCCATCGGCCCGCCGTGGCCGTACGCGTCGTAGCGGGCCCGCTTGTCGGCGTCCGAGAGGATCTCGTAGGCGCCGGCGACCTCCTTGAAGCGCTGCTCGGCCTCGGGGTCGTCGTTCAGGTCGGGGTGGAACTCGCGCGCCAGACGCCGGTACGCCGTGCGGATGTCCTCGGCCGAGGCGTCTCGCCCGATGCCGAGGATCTCGTACAGGTCGCGGACGGTGGCCATGTCCGGTCAGGCGTCGAGCTCGGTGGCGAGCTCGGACAGGCGCCGCGCGACCGCGCGGACCGACGCCATCACCCCGACGTAGTCCATCGCGGTCGGCCCCACCACGCCCACCGCGCCGAGCGCGGAGGATCCGGCCCGGAAGGGAGCCGACACGATCGAGGCCTCCCAGTCGCCCGTGTGCGGGTGCTCCGCGCCGATCGTGACGGTGACGTCCTCGGCGGTGACGTCACGCAGCAGCTCGAGCATCTCGGACTCGTGCTCGAACGCCTCGAACAGGCGGCGGACGGTCTCGCGGCGCCAG
>DASUMC010000066.1:0-9929 GCA_036277855.1 Actinomycetota bacterium | reverse complement strand
GGGCCCCAGAACGACGTGTCCGCGATGCCGGTCTGCCTCAGGTAGAGCTCCGCCTTGCGCGCGACGTAGCGCGGGTCGCGCGTGTACATCTCGCCCGTGACCGGGTCCTTCACGAAGCAGTGCAGGTTCAGCGTCGGGTGCTGCGTGAACGGGTCGAGGTACGCGGTGTCGGGGTCGGGGGCCAGGAGCATGTCGGACTCCTGGATCTCCTGGAATCCCCGGATCGACGACCCGTCGAACCCGAGACCGTCCTCGAAGCTCTCCTCGGACAGCTCGTGGATGGGGATGGAGAAGTGCTGCATGAGGCCGGGCAGGTCCGAGAAGCGCAGATCCACGATCTCGGTGCCGGACTCCCTGGCGAGGGCCAGGACCTCCTTCGGCGTCGTCATCCTTGCGTCTCCCCTCTCGCCGGCGTGCGATGGCCAAGGCTACGAGCGCCCGGCCGCGGCCGTGGCCTCCGGGGCGTTAACTCTGCGTTACGTCCGAGCGTGGCCACGACCGGGGGCCACAGACGAACCGCAGGTCAGGGCACTCACAGGGATCACATAACGTGTCACTCAACGTCACCTGCGCCGGGTGGCGTACTGTCTTCGTACTGCCTCGGGCAGACTTGGGCTCGCGGATTAAAGGGCTGGGCGCTGACAGGCCGAATAGGTGGGAGGACATGCACTCCGGTGATTTGGCCGCCAGGCCCGAGGCCGCTGAACGGGGGTTGTCATGACGAATCAGCTGCCACCCCCGCCGCCAAGGGGAGCGCTCTCCGTGACCCTGCCGCCAGGCCCGTGGCCGCAGAACGGGGGGGCGAAACCGGAATCCGTCCAGCAGCTCGGATCGTCGCGCGTGAATGGGCGAGTTGCCACCGTCTACTCGGCGCTCGCGGTGTTGTCCCTCGCCGCCGCCGGGATCCACTTCGCCGCCATGGGCGAGCACTTCCAGGAGTATGTGGTTTTCGGCATGTTCTTCTCTCTCGTCGCCTGGTTCCAAGCGCTGTGGGCTCTGGGCGTCGTGGTCGCTCCTACCCGCTGGACCCTAGCGGTCGGCTTGGTGGCCAATGCCGCAATCGCGTGCCTGTGGTTGGTCTCGCGAACGGCAGGTGTGCCGATCGGTCCCGAACCGGGAATCGCCGAACCCGCAGGCCTTCTCGACGTGCTCTCGACGGTGCTCGAACTCCTCATCGTCGTCGTTTGCGCAGCGTTGCTCTTTCGGGGTCAATACTCACTGCCATCTGGCGGCAAGCGATCTCGGGCGCTCTTCGTTGAAGCCCTCGCACTCGGGCTGATCGTCCTCAGCACGATCGGGATTGCTGCCGCCGGGGAGGACGAGCATGGGCACGCTGAGCAGCACGGAGGGACCATGCACACGGAAGTACCTTGAGGACGACGAGAACCAGCGGATCCGGGTCGAACCCCTGCGGGGGAAAGCAGACTAGTCCGCGAGCTCTGGACTTGGGTGCTTGACTTGCGGCTAGGTGGATCCGGGGCATTGGGGCATCGATAGCCCGCGCCGCATGGCGAGCCAGTTGTCCGAGGACAAGCGGGTGTGTGATAGCGGCTGGAAGGCTCGCATCCAGGCGGCGCCTACACGTTCCCGCTGTCTCACACGTTGAAAAACGGGTAGCAGGAGCTGGCGGCACCCGAGGAACCGGTCGTGGGCGCTTCAGCTGCGGCGTTCGAGGAGTTCTTCCGCGCCGAACAACACCGTCTCCACGAAGCGCTGCTTGTAGCTCTCGCTCCACCAAGCGCTGTTTGTAGCTCTCGCTAACTGCCGATTCGTAGAGGCGAGTGAGCAGACCATCCACGGTTTCGTGGGGGAGAGGGAACATGGCCTGACCGAGGAACAAACCGCATAGCTCTCCCACACGCCCTCCTTGCATCCGTGAACCCATAATCGTCGTAGACAAGCCGGATCCCCTCTGCGTCTTCACGAAGCAACGCACGTAGGAGCGCGATCATGTCGGGGAGTGGCCCGTCGGGGTAGACGAGCCAGCCGAGTGCGTGGAGCTCGTGACTCTGCGTTATGAGACGGGAGCGGTCGCGCCGGCGGTCCCGGCCTGCTGACCGGACCCCCTTGCGACACCGCCGGGCGCCGGCTCCCATTCGCGGATGATCGCGGCGCCCTTGGCGATCAGCGCGGCCGCGCCCCCGATCTCGACCGCACGGCCGAGCGGCGTCCGGAAGAAGGGATGCCGAAGGATCAACGGGGTGGCGAGAAGGAGTCCGCTGGCGGTGAGCGAACGGACCCGCCGGCCCGCGGGCGAGACCAGGAACGCGCGGCTCTGGTCCGCGCCGCGTTCGATGGCATCCTCGATCCCGTCGAGCAGCCGGGCGACCTCGGCGGTGGCGTTCACGAACGGACCTTACCTCCAAGGCCGTCCCATCAAACGAGGCGGCCGATCAAAGCGAGGCACCCGAGGAGCGAGGGTCTCAGACATCCGCGGCGCGGTACCCGACGCCGCGTACGGTCTCGATCAGGCCCTCGTGCGCGGGCCCGAGCTTCGCGCGGAGCCGGCGGACGTGGACGTCGACCGTCCGCGTCCCGCCGTAGAAGTCGTACCCCCAGACCTCCCGCAGGAGCGCCGGCCGCGTGAAGACCCGCCCCCGGCGTTCGGCGAGGTAGCGCAGCAACTCGAACTCCTTGAACGTCAGGTCCAGCGGTGCGCCCTCGATGCTCACCCGATAGGTGCTCGCGTCGAGCGCGATCGGCCCGAGGCGGATCGTGGTCTCCTCGACGGCACCCGACCGTCGCCTCGTGAGCGCGAACCGCAGGCGGATCTCGCCCTCGGGGGCGCCCGGGAACAGCACCTCCTCCGCCACCTCTTCCCAGTGGAAGCGCTCGACGTCACGTCGTTCGATCACCGCGAGGACGGGGATCCTGGGATCGCGTTCGCGGAGCGCGCGGAGCACGACGTGCCCCTGGCCGGGGTTCTCGGCCGCATCCACCAGCACCGCGTCGGTGCCCAGCGCGAGGGCCTCCCCGACCGCCGCCACCGACAGGTGCTCGACCTTGAGATCGAGCAGCAGCATCGGGGCGGCGGGCAGAACCTCCGCCGGCGAGCGATCGGTGAGCATCACGACGCGGATCACGGCCCACCGAGCGTACAAGCGGGCTCGCCGGGGCGATAGCCTTGCGTCCGATGCCACGCGTGACCGTTCGGCTGTTCGCGGCGCTCCGTGAGCTGGCGGGCTCCTCGTCGGTCGAGGCCGACGGGGCCACCGTCGGCGAGGTCGTCCAGGCGCTCTCCGCACGGTACGGCGAGCGGTTCGAATCGATCGCCCGGGTGGGCTCGGCCGTGGTGGGCGGCGAACGTGCCGACCCCGCGACGCCGCTCACCGAGGGCCAGGAGGTGGCCCTGCTCCCCCCGGTATCGGGGGGCTATCGGCGACTGGGCCGACCCTGAGATACTGCCCGCATGTCGATGCGCTTCCAGCGCCTCCTGCTCGTCGTGAATCCGGTGGCCCGCACGATGTCCAAGCCCGTCCTGGCCGTGATCGAGAAGGCGCTCTCGGCCGACTTCCGGCTGGAGGTCGCCGAGACCAAGGAACGCGGCCACGCCTCGGAGCTCGCCGCGCAGGCCGTCGACGAGGGCATCGACCTGGTCGTCGTGTTCTCCGGCGACGGGACGATCAACGAGGCCGTCAACGCCCTTGCCGGCACCGAGACCGCGTTGGGCGTGCTGCCGGGTGGCGCGACCAACATCCTGGTGCGGGCCCTGGGTCTGCCGCTCGACCCGGTCGAGGCGACCGGCGTCCTGATCGCGAAGGCGCTCGACGACCAGGCGTTCAAGCTGTCGCTCGGCGTAGCGGACGGCCGGTACTTCGCCGTCAACTGCGGGGCGGGTGTGGACGCCGCCGCGATGCGCCGCCTCGATCAACGGTTCCCCAAGACCAAGTCGAAGTTCGACCGGGCCGCCTTCCGCGCCGTTGCCCGAGAGCTGCTGGTGAGCTACGCGGGCCGTTCGGCCGACCTGGAGGTGCGGATCGACGACGGCCCGCCGCTCCCGTCCCTGTCGGCGATGGTGGGACGGACCGATCCGTACACGTATTACCGAGATCGGGGTATCCGGATGACCCCCGAGGCATCACTGGACTCCGGTCTGGACGTGCTCTCGGTCCGGAAGCTGGCCCGCCGAAGCGTTCCGCGGATCGCGTGGCAGGTGTTCGGCTCGGCGCGCCACGTCCACGGGCGGGACATCGACTACGTGCACGATGCGCGCCACGTGCTGGTCACGTCGGAGGCGCCGTTCCCGGTCCAGGTCGATGGGGACTCGCTCGGCGACCACCGCCGCCTGGAGGTCGACCTCGCGCCCGAGGCGCTCTGGGTCGTGGCCTAGCCCTTCACGACCGACCTCGCCCCGTCCGCGCTCGCGCCCCGTTCGGATCCGCCACCACGCACCTGGATCCCGCACTCCCACTTCGACAGGCCGGCCCACCTCCCCTCACGTTCGTGTTCGCCCGGGAGCGAGAGACGGGTGCACGGCGCGCATCCGATCGACGCGTACCCGAGGTCGTACAGCGGGTTGTGGGGGAGTCCGTGCTCCCTCAGGTACGACCAGGTGTCCCGGCGCGTCCACGTGGCGACGGGGTTCACCTTGACGATCCAGCTGCTCCGTTCGAGCTCGTACCGGTCGACGATCGGGGCCGTGGCCCGGGTCGGGGACGAGTCACGTCGGAACGCGGTGATCCACGCCTCGCGGCCGCGAAGTGCCGCGAGCATCGGCTGCACCTTGTTGATGTCGCAACACCTCTCGGGGTCGCGCTCGTACAGGCGGGGACCGAAGGCCTCGCGCTGCGTCGTAGGGGTGTACGCGCCGGTGAGCTCGACCACGTTCAGGTCCAGGAGCTCGGTCAACCGCCGCTTGAACAAGAGCGTCTCCTCGAAGTGGAAACCGGTCTCGAGGAACAGCACGGGCACGTCGGGCCGGATCTGCGTCGCCATGTGCATGACGCAGGTCCCCTCGGCCTGGAACGCCGAGGCGAGCGCGATCTCGCGCAACCCCGACTCTTCGATCGCCCAGCGCACGATCTCCCGCGGGTGCGCCGGCTCGAGGCGGGCGTTCAGCGCACGGAGCGCTTCGTCGGAGAGCAGGGTCTCGGGCATGAGGGCCTCGGTGTGGGGGTGCAGGGAGTATAGGTCCGGCGTCTGGGTCGTCCGGCCCGCGGCTATCCTGGCGGCCGTTCATCGCGACGAAAGGTTGATGCGCCATGCCCGACGACACGACGATCGCTCCGCACGGTGGCGACCTCGTCGACCTGCTCGTGCCCGAAGATCGGCGGGAAGCCACCCGGGCCGAGGCGGACCACCTCGCCAAGCTGGTGGTCAACGCCCGCGAGCTCTCCGACCTGGAGATGCTCGCCGTGGGGGCCCTGTCCCCGCTGACGGGGTTCGTCGGCGAGGCCGACTACGTCTCCGTCCTGGAGACGATGCACCTGTCGAGCGGCCTGGCTTGGGCGATCCCGGTCACGCTGTCCCTCACCGACGACGACGTGAAGAGGATCGGCGCCGGGAACTCGGTCGCCCTGCTGCCGCGGGAGGGGGGCGACCCGATCGCCGTGGTCGACGTCGCCGAGGTCTTCAAGCGCGATCGTCAGAAGGAGGCACTCGGCGTCTATGGGACCGAGGACCTCGATCACCCGGGCGTGCGGGCGCTCCACGATGCGGGCGACTTCTGCCTCGCAGGCACGGTTCGCGCGCTCGCGCTGCCCGAGCACGACGACTTCCTCTCGTACCGGCTCACGCCCGCGCAGACGCGGATGGCGTTCGCCGAGCGAGGCTGGAGAACCGTGGTCGGCTTTCAGACCCGGAACCCCATCCACCGCGCCCACGAGTACCTCCAGAAGTGTGCGCTCGAGATCGTCGATGGGCTCCTCGTGCATCCTCTGGTGGGGGCGACGAAGGGCGACGACGTTCCGGCCGACGTGCGGATGCGGTGCTACGAGGCGCTCTTCGAGGGCTACTACCCGAAGGACCGTGCGATGGTGTCCGTGTTCCCTGCCGCGATGCGATACGCCGGGCCCCGCGAGGCGATCTGGCACGCGATCTGCCGCAAGAACTACGGCTGCACCCATTTCATCGTCGGCCGGGACCATGCGGGCGTCGGCTCCTATTACGGGACCTACGACGCCCAGCGGATCTTCGAGGAGTTCGACCCCGGCGAGCTGGGCATCACGCCGTTGATGTTCGAGCACTCGTTCTGGTGCAACGCCTGCGAGGGGATGGCATCGCCCAAGACGTGCCCGCACGGCGAGGAGTCGCGGGTGTCGCTGTCGGGCACCAGGGTGCGCGAGATGCTTCGTGCCGGCGAACGACCACCGATCGAGTTCAGCCGCCCCGAGGTGGCCGACATCCTGATCGACGCGATGCGCGAGGGGTAGGAGCCTCCTGTTTGCCCGCCCACCAGGGCCTTTGATAGCGTCGAGCACGCTCGGGCGGCGGCCGAGACCGACAGGGAGGGTGGCACGAGCGCTCGCAGGACCTCGCTCCGAACCCTCCTCGCGGTGACGCTCGTTGCGGCGACGCTCGGGGTCATCCCCGCTTTCGCCGGCACGAAGCAGGAGCTCGACGCGGCCAAGGCGGAGCTCGCCAAGGTGCAGGCCGAGCTCGATCGCGCGACGGCCAGGTGGAACGAGGCCGAATCCCGGCTGGACACCACCCGTGCCGAGATCGCCGGCACCCGGGCTCGCATCGGCCGACTCGAGGACCGCGTCCGGGCGATCGAGACCCGTCTCAACCGCCGCGCGGTGATCGCGTTCACCAACGGCCCGGCGAGCACGATCGACCTCCTGCTCTCCTCGGGTTCGTTCACGGACTTCACCGATCGGCTCGAGTTCCTCGGGTCGATGGCGCAGGAGGACCGGGATCTGATCCTCGGGCAGGAGGTCGCGCGAGAGGAGCTCCGTCGTGAGCGTGACAACCTGCTCGACCTCGAGGAGCGCCAGGCCGATGTCGCGCAGGAGCTCGGCGCGATCAAGGAGAGCATCGACGCGCAGCTCGGACGGATCTCCGATCGCGTGGCCGAGCTGACCGAGAAATTTCGCGAGGAGATCGCGGCCTCGAGGGAGCTCGCGATCCTGGGCCAGACACCCAACCCCGACGGCTCGCTGCAAGTGTGCCCGGTCGCCGGGCCCAACTCCTTCGTCGACTCGTTCGGCTGGCCGAGGGACGGCCACACGCACCAGGGGATCGACATGATCGCGTCGTTCGGGACGCCGGTGGTCGCCGCCCACCCCGGCAACGTCACCCATTCCTCGAGCTCCTCGGGCGGGATCTCGGCCAACGTCAACGGCTCCGGCGGGTACTCCTTCTACGCCCACCTGTCCGGCTACAGCGGCGCGAGCGGCAGCGTTGGCGCCGGCACCGTCATCGGCTACGTGGGGAGCACCGGGAACGCGGGCTCGACGAACCACCTGCATTTCGAGTGGCATCCGGGCGGCGGCGCGGCCGTGGACCCATACCTCATGCTGCTCGCGGTCTGTTGAGTTCGGCTCGCCCTCTCAACGTCCAGCGGTGCCGAAGCGTCCGGCGCGCTACGATGCGTCCGCATGAGCGAGCAGAGCGGGAACCGACGGATCGACCGGATCCGCACCCCCGAGTTCGTCGAGGGCCTGGCCGGGCTCTCGCTGGAGGACCTTCGGGCCCGCCGCGACGAGTGCTACGCCGAGCGCGAGTATCTTTCGCTCCTGCGCCGGCTCGTCCAGGGGCGCGCCGAGATCCTCAGGGCGGAGGTCGAGCGCCGCGGGAGCGGCGGTGAGGCAGGCAGCCTCGTCGATCAGCTCTCGACGATCCTGTCCTCGGAGGGCCAGGGACCCTCACGGGGCGAGGCCGTCAAGGTCGGCCTGCCCGAGGAGGAGATGCTCCTGGCTCGCCGGCGGGTCGAGCGGTTGGTCGCCGACGCCGAGATCTCCGACCCGGGCGCGCTCGACGACGAGCGCCTGGCCGCCGCGGTGGAGCTGCTGGTCGGCGAGGAGCACGAGGTCTCCCGGGCTCGAAGCGACGTGCTCCAGGTGCTGGACGCCCTGCAGGAAGAGCTCAAGCGTCGGTACCGGGACGACCCCTCGCTCGTCCTTTCCTGACTAGCCCGTCCTGAACCCCCCGACGCGTCGGTCGCGGATCGGCCCAAGCAGCGGTTGCGTCGTAGGCCTGTCGGCCGGCTGGGGGAACCGTTGGTCACCGGTGTCCGACAGGCCATCCCGCGCGAGGGGAGTGGGGCGGCCCAGGCGATTTGGGCCACGAGCCCTATGGACCGGCTTCGGCCGAACCGGCAGGCTCTTCCCCGACTCGCGCACCGACGTGCGCTAACGTGCGGCCCCGACCGATGAGCGAACCAGACCTTCCCGGGCACGGTCCCGGGGTCCAGACGGACCCCGAGCTGCCGACCGTTCAGGAGCAGCTCATCGTCTTCGCCCGGGAGCTCGGGGAGCTCTACCGCCTCGAACGCTCCCGCAACGCCGAGCTCGAGAGCGTCCTCGAGAGTCTGCAGGACACCTACCTCGCCACGATGAAGAGCCTCGCGATCGTCATCGAAGCCAAGGATCAGACGACCCGCGGCCATTTGGATCGAACGCAGGTGTTCGGGCTCGCGCTCGCCCGGCGGGTCGACCCCGATCTGGCGCGCTCACCGACCCTTGGGTATGGGTTCTTCCTCCACGACATCGGCAAGGTCGGGATCCCCGAACACATCCTGTGCAAGGCGGGTCCGCTCTCGATCGACGAGTGGACGGTGATGCGCAACCACCCGATCATCGGTGCCCAGATCGTCGCGCCGATCACGTTCCTGTCCGACACCGTCAAGCTGATCCGCCATCACCACGAGTGGTTCGACGGGACCGGCTACCCCGACGGGCTGGCGTCCGAGGCGATCCCGCTCAGCGCCCGCGTCTTCGCCGTGGCCGACTCGTTCGACGCGATGACCAGCGACCGTCCGTACCGCGGCTCGATCGGCCCCGAACGCGCCCTCGCCGAGCTCCGGAGCGGCGCCGGGACCCAGTTCGACCCGGAGATCGTTCGCGTCTTCGTCGACATGGTGGAACGAGATCCGCCCGAGGACGACGAGGATTTCGGGCACGCACTCAGGCACGCCGGCTGACCCACCGGAACCGCCGACCCCGGCTTGGGTCGCTAGGCTTCGCGCTGTGCCGACCGCCGCGCCGCTCGTCCGGGTCGTGCGTTCGGGCCTCGTCGAGAGCATCCACCTCGGCCACGCGGTCGTGTGCGATCCGCGAGGCCGCGTGCTCGCCGCCCTCGGGGACCCGGACCGCCTCGTGTTCTCACGCTCGTCGATGAAACCCCTGCAGGCCGCCGTGGCCCTGCGCCGGATCCCCGAGCCCCTCCCCGACGACCTGGTCGCCGTCATGTGTGCATCCCACAACGGGGAGGCCGTCCACGTTCGCGTCGTCCGGCGACTCCTGCGGACCGGCGGGTTGTCCGAACGCGACCTGGGGTGCCCCCCGGACCTGCCGATGGAGCCCGAGGCGCGTCGGGCGGCCGTCGGCCCCCGACGGATCACCCACAACTGCTCGGGCAAGCACGCCGGCATGCTCCTCGCGTGCGAACGCTCGGGCGCCGAGCTCGCGAGCTATCTCGAACCCTCTCACCCGCTCCAGCGCGAGATCCTGCGTGCTGTGCGTTCGGCCACCGGTGTCCAACGACCGGTGGTCGGGGTCGACGGGTGCGGCGCCCCGGTTCACGGGGTGCCGCTGCGCGGCATGGCGACGCTGTTCGCACGGCTCGCGAGGCCCGAGCGGCTCGGCCGACTCGGCGAGCGCGCCGCGCGGGCCGTCGCCGCGATGCTGTCGGCTCCCTACCTCGTCGCGGGGCGCGGCCGTTCGGACACGCTGCTGATGGACGCGGTCCCCGGCCTGGTCTGCAAGGTGGGGGCCGAGGGCCTGCACTGCGCGGCCGTCCTGGACGCCGGGATCGGGGTCGCCGTGCGG
>DASUMC010000065.1:0-2169 GCA_036277855.1 Actinomycetota bacterium | reverse complement strand
CGGCATCGTCAACGTGTCCGCCAAGGACATGGCCACCGGCAAGGAGCAGGCGATGACGATCACCGGCGGCACGGCGCTGTCCAAGGAGGACATCGACCGGATGGTCCAGGACGCGGAGAAGTTCGCGGCCGAGGACCATACCCGTCGAGAGGCCGCCGAGGCGCGCAACCAGGGCGACCAGCTCACGTACCAGGTCGACCGCTCGGTCGAGGAGTGGGGCGACAAGGTGCCCGAGCCCGACCGGGAGGAGCTCAAGAAGCTCAACGAGGAGCTGAAGGAGTCCCTCAAGGGGGAGGACGTCGAGAAGATCAAGGCCGGGACCGAGGCCGTGATGCAGACGTTCCAGCGGATCGGCCAGGCGATGTACCAGCAGACGCCGGAGGGGCAGCAGACGGCGGCCGCCGCGGCCGGCGGTACGCCGGGCGCCGAGCCCGAGGGCGAGAACGACGTGGTGGAAGGCGAGATCGTGGACGAAGGAGGAGACCGATGAGGGATCGCATCATGTTGTGGGGAGACCAGCTGCCCGATATGCGGCTGTTCGACGATCGGTTCGACCGTCTGATCGGCCGCACGTTCGGCCGAGACCGACAGACTCCGTGGATCCCCGCGATGGACGTCTACGAGACCGACGATCAGATCGTCGTCACCGTGGAGCTCCCCGGGATGCGCGCCGAGGACGTCGAGGTATCCGTCGAGGACTCGACGCTGACGGTTGGCGGCGCCCGCGAGGTCTCCTCCGAGGTCGAGCAGGACCGCTACCATCGGATCGAGCGCCGGTACGGTGCGTTCAGCCGCGCCGTGAACCTGCCGCCGCAGGTGGACACGTCCAAGGTCGACGCTCGCTTCTCGGACGGGGTGCTCACGATCGAGATCCCCAGGGTCGAGAAGGCCGAGCCGACCAAGATCACGGTCAAGGCCGACTCGTGACCGAGCACGACCAGGACGCTCCCGAGGACCGCGAGCCGAAGGTCCGCGTCGTCGACAAGCGCCGGTACCGCGACGGGAAGGATGGAGGGGACGCTCGTCCCCCGCATCCTTCCGGCCCCACGCCGACCGACGAGCCGGACGAGCTCGCGCGCGCCAAGACGCAGGCCGCCGAGTACCGCGACCACCTGCAGCGGCTTCAGGCGGAGTTCGAAAACTACCGCAAGCGCATGACCAGGTCGCAGGAGCGGCTGGTCGACGCGGAGCTCCAGCGCTTCGTGCAGGGGTTGCTCGAGGTCCTCGACGAGTTCGACCTCGCGCTGATCGCGGCCGAGCGGCAGCCCGATTTCGACGCGTTCCGCAAGGGGGTCGAGCTCGTCTACGCGAAGCTCGCGGAGACCCTTCGGGCCGAGGGGCTCGAGCGGATCGAGGCCGAGGGCAAGGCGTTCGACCCCAACGAGCACGAGGCGTTGATGCAGACCGGCGACGGTGAGGGCGACCCGCACGTCGCGGAGGTCTTCCGTCAGGGGTACAAGCTGCGGGGCACCGTGATCCGTCCCTCGAGCGTTCGCGTCGAGCGCGCCTAGCGCGAGAGGAGCTGCCGTGAACGGCGACGTGCGTCGCGAGTGGTTCGAGAAGGACTACTACCAGGTCCTCGGCGTGGCGAAGAACGCCACCGCGGCCGAGATCAAGAAGGCCTACCGCAAGCTCGCCCAGCAGCACCACCCCGACGCCAACCCCGGGAACAAGGACGCGGAGGATCGATTCAAGGAGATCTCGGCGGCCCACGACGTGCTCGGCGACGAGGAGAAGCGCAAGCAGTACGACCAGGTGCGCGACATGGCCTCGTCCGGGTACGGGGCCGGCGGGTTCCCCGGCGGCGGTGGTGCATCCGGCGGCGGGTTCCCCGGTGGCTTCCCCGGCGGCGTGCGATTCGAGGACCTGGGTGACCTCGGCGACCTGTTCGGCGGGCTGTTCGGTGGGGCGGGACGCGGCGGTGCACGAGCGTCGCGCGGCACGGATCTCGAGACCACGGCGACGATCACCTTCGACGACGCGATGCGAGGGACGACCGTGCCGGTCCGGATCCAGGGGCCCGCTCCCTGCGAGACCTGTCACGGCAGCGGCGCTGCGCCGGGCACGAGCCCGACGACCTGTCCCCGGTGCGGGGGTTCGGGCGCCGTCGCGGTGAACCAGGGGCCGTTCCAGATGAGTCAGACCTGCCCCGTCTGCCGCGGCTCGGGT
>DASUMC010000064.1:0-4096 GCA_036277855.1 Actinomycetota bacterium | reverse complement strand
GCGGCCACGCCCCCCTCGCCCCCACCGGCGTGGGCGAGCCACCCGACGGCCACCCATTGGCCGAACCACTCGACCATCGACGAGCGCTCGCGGCCTCGCGAATCGACCGGGATCTGCATGAACCCGCCGGCCGGCACCTCGAACGTCTCGGGCTCGCCGGGCTTGTTTCCGTCGAGGGACCGGACCCGGACCGTCGCGCTCCGCTCCCCCGGGTTCGCCACCTGCAGCCGGACCTCCCACCCCGCCGGTCCGCCGCCGTGCGGGCAAAACCATGCACCCGAGGTCGCACGGGCCTCGTTCGCCGGTGCGAACGTTCGGGGCGTGGCATCGCGGTCGGCGTACGCCGCGCCGGCGATCAGCGCCACCGGAATGAGGAGCGCGACCAGAGGCTGCAGCTTCCTCACGCGGACCCCGGCTTCCGCGTCACCCAAAGGGCGAGAACCCACAGGAGCGCAAGCAGGACGAGCTCGACGGCGCGGACCCATTGGTCCGTGAAGCGAACGGCCACCGTCCCCGCCTGCACGGGCGCGGCGATCGCCCACCCGTACCCGGGGAAGGGTGCGAGCACCTCGCCCCCGTTCTCGACCCGCCAGCCCCCGTCGAACTGCTGTGTCACCACGACGTGCCCCGGCGCATCGGCGGTTCCCGTGAAGGACGCGCCGCCGCCGTCGAGCGCATGCGCGATCACGGCGGGGGAGGCCTCGACCGCCGCCGGGTCGGAGCGATCGGGCACCGGGGCGTTCGACGACACGAACGCGGTCGGCAGGGCGGTCGCGTTCCGGAAGATCGTCAGGCCGCCGGCGGGGACACGGTCCAGATCCAGCTGCTCGGACAGGCGTTCCGCGACCCCCGGCGGGAGATCGCCCTCCTGCGCGATCACGAACCGGACACCGAACGGGCCGAGCAACGCGCCCGCGTGCCGGGTGTCACCGGCGAGCAGCCGTTCGAGAACACCGTGGAGCTCGTCGTAGCCCCTCCCCGACCGTGCGCGTCCCTCATCGAGCGCGGTCAGCCCCTCACGGTCGGTGAGACCGAACCGCACGGTCCGCTCGCCGGCCTCGACCAACGAGATCGGGTCGCCTCCGGGAGCGGGGAACCGATCGCCGTCGGGATCTCCGAGCCACAGGATCCGGAACGGCCCCGGCGCGCTCGAGGCGATCACCGGCCACGCGGGGGGGAGCCCGCCGGGCCGCACCTCCCACTCCGCGAACGTGACCTGGAGGGCCTGTGCGGCGATGCCGACCGAGAGCACCACGGCCAGGATCGCCACCCCCAGCTGGCGAGCGCCGAACGCCTGCCGTTCCAGGCCCCTGCCGAAGGTCGAGAGTCCGTACGCGACGAGCGCGCTCTCGGCCACGGCGGCCGCCGCGATCCACGCGGGCGCGTTGGTGAGCGCGGCCGGCAGATAGCCGGCCACCGACGCCCACGCGAGGAGGGTCCCCGAGAGCGCCACCACCAGCGCTCGCCACGCCCGGCCGCGCTGCGGATCTCCCGCGCCGGCGAAGCACACGATGGCGGCGACCGGGAGGAACGCACAGACGGCCCACGTCCCGGGTCCCGTCCCGGGGGCGAGCCGGAGCAGTGACCAGGGGTCCGTCGTCCCGATCTCGGAGGTGAGCGCCGAGGCCGCATCGCCCGACGCGGCGATCACGACGGGGAACGCGAGCAACGCCGCCGAGAGGGCGGCGAGCGCCAGCAGCGCCGACCCACGACCCCGTCGGCGGCCGGCGACGAGATTCACGAGCGCGAACAGCCCGACGGGCAAGACGATCGCCGGGGCGAACGCCGCCCCGATCGACAACGCCACGCCCAGCCCGACGCCGAACCGGAACGGACGCTCCGGAGCGCGCCGGGCGAACGCGGCGTCGATCCGGTCCCACGCGAGCGGGAGGACCGCGAGCACGACCAAGAAGGAGAGCCGCCCCTCGGAGAAGCCCCAGAGCATCGTCGCGGAGAGCACGTACGCGGCCGCGGCCACGACGGCCGCGCCCGGCGAGTCCGTCTGGCGCGCCATCGCCCGGTACGTCCCGATCCCCGCCAGCGCGGGCATGGCGCCGAGCAGGATCTTCTGCGCGAGCGCGGTGCTCCCGAAGGCCACCCACGACCCCGCCCCGAGTCCGGCGAGAGCGGGGCTTCCGGGCTGAACGCCACCGAGCACCGTCGTTCGGACCCCCGACCCGAGCTCGCGGAAGAAGTCGCCGAGGTCGGCGGGGAACGCGGCGAGCGCCCCGCCCGAGAGGACCTCGGGACCGACGAAGGGGCGCACCGCGAGCGCCCCGAGCCCGATCGCGAGGATCGACCCGAGCAGGACCGGGTGGCCGGCCGCGACCCTGGCCGCGCGGAGGGGCAGTGGCCGCCCCAGCTCCTCGTCGTCGAACTCCTCCAGACCCTCCTCCAGGAACTCCTCCGCCCGTTCGAACCACCTGGGGAGCCGGAAGGTGGACGCCATGAACGGGCGGATCCTGCGGTCGGCCACCGAACGGACGGATTGGGCCCGGACCCTTCGACGGAGCGTCCCGGGAAGGTGCCGGAGGTTCCACCCCCAGGCGCCGAGGAGGTCGAACGCATCCTCGAAGCGCCGCGACAGGGCCAGGTAGAGCATCCGGGCCAGGCCGAGCACGACGTACACCGGCAGGAGCCACAACAACGTGAGGACCCCGTAGTCCTTGAGCATCGAGGCCAGCGCGGCGCGCTCGGCGTAGTAACGCGTGCTCCTCGAGTGCTGCTCCTCGGGTCGCTCTCCCCGGGAGGTCGCGGCCCGGTGCCGGGCGGTGGCGAGAGGCGTCATGAGGACGCGGAACCCGGCCAGACGGGCCCGCCAACAGAAGTCGAGGTCGTCGTGGTGACCCGCGAAGCGCTCGTCGAACGGCCCGGTCCGCTGCCACGCCTCGCGCGAGACCAGCATGACGGCCGAGGAGACGAACAGGACCTCGAGCACCCGGTCGTACTGCCCCTGGTCGAGCTCGCCGTCCTGGAGCGGGGTATAGGGGTGTCCGAATCGGTCGGTTGAGCGCCCCACCTCCCGCAGGACCCTCGGCTGGTCCCAATCGACGATCTTCGGGCCGACGACGCCGACGCGTTCGACGCCCTTGATGCCCTCCGCCGCCTCGAGAAAGCGTTCGACGGCATCCGGCGCGAGCGCCACATCGTCGTGCACCAGTAAGAGGTAGTCGGCGGCCCTGGCGGCCGGGAGTCGGGTCGCGGCCGCCAGCGCGCCGGCGATGCCCCGGTTGTCCCCCAGCGCCACCACCCGCGCCTCGCCGAGCGCCTGTCGAAGGAACTCGAGCGTGCCGTCGGAGGAGCCGTTGTCCACCGCGACGACGCCCAGGCGCGGGTGGGTCTGGGCGGCGAGCGATTCGAGGCAACCCCGCAGCCATGGGACGGCGTCGCGCGTGACGAGCACGACGAGCACGCTGGGCGAGCGGACGTCGTCGGACGCGGGAGATCGATCGACGGTTGTCGTGGCCATGAAGGCGCCCTGAGGCGGCGCGCAGCCTAGCACGCCGGTGTTCGAACACGCGGAAGGGGGGCCCATGCCCCCCTTCCGAGCACCAACGGCGATCCGACGGCCACCGCTACTTCGCGGTCCGCCTCTTCGCCGGTCTACGCGCCGCAGTCTTCTTGGCCGCGGTCTTCTTCGCCGCTGGCTTTCTGCGTGTGGTCTTCCTGCGCGTCGTCTTCCTGGCCGCCGGCTTGCGCGCGGCGGTCTTCCTTCTCCTGGTCGCCTTCTTCGCCGCAACCTTGCGCTTGGCGGTCGTCTTCCTGGCCGCAGTCTTGCGCCGTCTGGTTGCCTTCTTCGCCGCAACCTTGCGCTTGGCGGAGGCCGCCTTCCTCTTGGCGGTTGCCTTCTTGGCCGCGACTTTGCGCTTAGCGGTCGTCTTTCTCGCCGCCGTCTTGCGCTTCGCGGTCGATCTCTTCTTCGCGGGAGACATCGGTCACCCCCTTTCCATCGATCTCAGGACGCCATGCGCTTCAGGCGTCGCCGTTCGCGTTCGCTCATCCCTCCCCACACCCCGTACCGCTCGTCGCGGCGAAGGGCGTAGTTGAGGCACTCGATGCGAACCGGACAATCGGCGCAGATCCGCTTGGCCTCTCT
>DASUMC010000063.1:0-3849 GCA_036277855.1 Actinomycetota bacterium | reverse complement strand
CAACAGGAGGTAGTTGTCCGCGAGGACGAGCATCAGCATGAAGAAGACGAACAGGTTCAGGTAGGCGAAGAAGACCCCGAACCGCGGGTCGTGGTCCATGTAGCCGATCGCGTACAGGTGGATCAGCGCCCCGACGCCCGTGACCACCAGGGTCATCGTGATCGAGAGGGGGTCGACCCGCAGGGCGACGTCGACCGAGAACGTCCCGACCGAGATCCAGTCGAACAGGTTCGCCACGTGCACGCGCTGGTCGGCTGGGAGCCCGAGCAGATCGAGGAGCGCGGCCACCGCGAGCACGAAGCCGAGCCCGACCAGCCCCGTCGCGAGCCACCCTGCGGCCTTGCCGAGCCGCCGACCGAGCAAGAGGTTCACCGCGGCGCCAGCGAGCGGGAGGAGCGGGATCAGCCACACCAGATCGAGCACGCGCCTACCCCCGAAGCACCGTCAGATCGTCCACGCTGGCGCTCTGCCGGCGGCGGTAGACCGTGACGATGATCGCGAGGCCGACGACCACCTCGGCCGCGGCCACCACCATCGAGAAGAACGCCACGACCTGGCCGTTCAGGTTGCCGTGCATGCGGCTGAACGCGACGAGCGCCAGGTTGACGGCGTTCAACTGGAGTTCGACCGACATGAAGATCACGAGCGCGTTCTTGCGGATGAGCACGCCCACCGTCCCGATCGCGAACAACATCGCCGACACGGCGACGAAGTAGGCGATCGGCGTGCTCACGCCGCCTCCCGATGGCCCGCGGTCACGGCCTCGGCCCGCGTGATCGCGCGGCGCCGACGCGACGCGAACACGACCACGGCGATCGCGGCGACGATCAGGAGCACGGACGTCACCTCGAAGGGGAAGAAGTACTGACGGAACAACACGCGGGCGAGCGCCTGCGCGTTGCCACCCTGGTTGACGGTCTCGTCGAAGTTCGCCGGGGCCTTCGTCGCGAACCCGATCCCGGCACGGATCGCCACGACGAGCTCGATCGCGATCCCCGCCCCGAGGACGACCGCCAGCACCCGCTGCCCCCGCAGCCGTTCGACCAGGGTCTCCTCGCGGTCGACGCCGAGCAGCATGATCACGAACAGGAACAGCACCATGATCGCGCCCGCGTACACGATGATCTGCACGGCGAACAGGAACGACGCTCCCAGGACCAGATAGAACACGGCGATCGTGAAGAAGTTGACGACGAGGAAGAGGGCCGCGTGGACGGCGTTGCGCTGCAGGAGCATCGCGATCGCGCTGCCGATCGAGATGGGCGCGAACACCCAGAAGACGATCTCGTCGGCCGCCACCTAGCCCTCCTCCGTTCCCGGGGCGGTGCCGAGCGGCGGCGGGGGCTCGAGGAGCTGTTCCTTGGTGAGGATCGCCTCCTCGCGCGAGGTGAACGACATCTCGTACGCGCTCGTCAGCGTCAGCGCTCGCGTCGGACACGCCTCCACGCACAGGCCGCACATGATGCAGCGCAGGTAGTTGATCTGGTAGTCCTTCGCGAACCGTTCGCCGGGGCTCACCGGGTGCTCGGGGTCGTTGTCCTCGCCCTCGACCCAGATCGCGTCGGCCGGGCACGCGAACGCGCACAGCTCGCAGCCGATGCACTTCTCCAGGCCGTTGTCGTGCCGGTTCAGCAGGTGCCGGCCGATGTGGCTGCGCGGGGGCGGCGGCTCGATCTCCTTGGGGTACTCCTCGGTGACGTCTCGACGGAAGATCTGGCGAAAGACCGTCGCCATCCCTCGGGCGATCGCCCCCGTCGGCGAACCGACCCCGGGCACGGATCCCTCCGCTCCCTTGGCCGCTCCCTTGGCCGCTCCCTTGGCCGCTCCCTTGGCCGATCCCGCGGCCGATCCCGTGGCCCTGCCCTCGTCGCTCACGAGATCGACACCTCCTCGGGTCGTCGCCCCGCGACCAGGGGCCAGATCAACATGATCGCGATGACCACGCCCGCAACGATCGCGAACGCCGTGACGACCGTGTCCCGTCCGAACTCCTCGGGCAGCACCACGATCGCACCGGTGATCATCACCCACACCAGACCGATCGGGATCAGGACCTTCCACCCGAACGCCATCAGGCGGTCGTATCGGAACCGCGGGAGCGTCGCGCGGACCCAGATGTAGACGTAGACGATCAGCAGGACCTTGGCGAGGAACCACAGGAGCGGCCAGAGCCACGGCACGACGTCGGGAGCCGGCCCGCGCCACCCGCCCAGCCACAGCGTCGTGGCGACCGCCGCCACGGTGACCGTGTTCAGGTACTCGCCGAGGTAGAACATCGCGAACTTGATCCCCGAGTACTCGGTGTGGTACCCGGCGACGAGCTCGGATTCGGCCTCGGGGAGGTCGAAGGGCGGGCGGTTGGTCTCGGCGAGCCCGCAGACGAGGTAGATCACGAACGCGGGGAACTGCGGGATCACGTTCCAGATCCGGTCCTGGCTCGCGACGATCTCGGACATGCGCAGCGTGTCCGAGTACATGACGACCGCGACGATCGCCAGCGCCATGCCGATCTCGTAGCTGATCATCTGGGCCGAGCTCCGAACGCCCCCGATCAGCGGGTAGTTCGAACCGCTCGACCAGCCGGCCAGCACGATCGCGTAGACCATCAGCGAGCTCATCGCGAGGATCCACAGGATGCCGATCGACAGGTCGGCGATCTGGAAGGGCACCTCGCGCCCGAACAGCACCACACCCTTCCCGAACGGGATCACCGCGAACGCGAGGAACGCGGGCAGCAAGGCGATCACGGGTGCGAGCAGGTAGACCGGCCGGTCCGCGAGCGTCGGCGTGATCCCCTCCTTGAAGAAGAGCTTGATCCCGTCGGCGAGCGTGATCAGGACGCCGCGCGGACCCGCACGCATCGGCCCGACGCGGGTCTGCATGTCGGCGATCACCTTGCGCTCCATCCAGATCAGGAGCAGTACCAGGATCAGCAGCGCGAAGAACACGATCACGACGCGCGCCAGGAGCAGCAGCCAGTCGAGCCAGTCCATCAGGCGGCCCCCTCGGCGACGGCGGGCTCGGCGACCGCGGGCTCGGCCACCGCGGGTTCGATCCGGACGGCCGTCGTGAACGATCCGATCAGCAGCTCGTTCGCGGCGAGCCCGGGCTGGTTGAACGGCACGAACGCCGCGCCCTGCGCGATGTGCTCCGTGACACGCACGTCGAGCACCGCCTCCCCCGCGTCGGTCGTCACGGTCGCGCGGCCACCCTCCACGAGTCCTCGCTTGTCGGCGTCCTCGGGGTGCAGCTCGACGAACGGGTCCTGCCCGAGGGCGGCCTTCAGCTCGTCCGCCCCCTCGGACAGCCGCCCCTCGTCCACGAGCAGCGGGTACGCCAGCAGGGTGAGCTCGCCCAGCCGCTGGGGGCGTCCGGTCCCGGTCCACGCGGTCGAGCGCGAGATCACCGGGCGCGGCTCGAGCAGGGGCGCGGCCTCCGCCCGGAGCGCCTCGAGGTCCGCGAACCCGAGCGGGCGCCCCATCGCCTCGGCCAGCCCCGCGAAGATCTCCCAGTCCGGCCGCGACACGCCGGCGGGGCCACGGACGGGGTGGATCGGCTGCGACCGACCCTCCCAGTCGGTGGCGTGGCCCTCGCGCTCGATCCACGCGGCGGCGGGGAGGAAGGCGTCGGCGAAGGGCTCGAGCGAGTCGAGCTCGAGCGATTGCACCACGACGTGCCGGGTGTTCGAGAGCGCCCGGCGGGCCAGACCGGCGTCCGGGATATCCCGGAGCGGATCGATGCCGATCAGGAACAGGACGTCGATCTCACGGTTCGCGCACGCCTCGAGGATCTGCCGGGTCGAACGTCCGGGCTCCGCGGGAAGGCTCCCCCACGAGCCCTCGATCTCCG
>DASUMC010000062.1:0-12351 GCA_036277855.1 Actinomycetota bacterium | reverse complement strand
CGGTAACACAGGAGCGCCCACATCCCGCCGGGGCCGGGCGCCACCCGAATGGCCAGCGAGGTCCTTCAGACGCTCGAGGAGATGGGCGATCCGTCCCGCCTCGAGGGGATGGCCCGCTACGGGATCCGCACGGACCGCGCGGTCGGCGTCACCGTCACCGTGCTCCGGCGCCTCGCGCGCGGCCTTCGGCTCGATCACGAGCTTGCGGCAGCGCTGTGGGCATCCGGGATCCACGAGGCCCGCATCCTCGCGTCGTTGGTGGACGATCCGGCCCTGGTCTCGGAGGCGCAGATGGACGCGTGGGTGGCCGACCTGGACTCGTGGGACGTCTGCGACGGCGTATGCGGCAATCTGTTCGATCGAACCCCGTTCGCCCTCGACAAGGCCGTCGAGTGGAGCACTCGCGAGCCCGAGTTCGAGAAGCGTGCCGCGTTCGCGGTCATGGCGTGCGCCGCGGTCCACCGCAGGGACCTCCCCGACGCCGCGTTCGGATCTCTGCTGCCCGTGATCCGGGAGGGAGCGACCGACGATCGGAACTACGTGAAGAAGGCGGTCTCCTGGGCGCTCCGGCAGATCGGCAAGCGCAGCCCGGAGCTCAACGCCCGGGCCATCGGGATGGCCGAGCAGATCGCGCGGATCGATGCCCGATCCGCCAGGTGGATCGCCCGCGACGCCCTCCGGGGACTCCGGAGCGACGCGATGCAGACGCGCGCGATGAACCGCTGACCTATAGCTCGAGCAGCGCCGGCCCGAGCTCGCGGAGCTGCCGGAGGCAGGGGTCGACCTCGTCCTCGGCGACCACCTGGACGCAGACGTGGTCCGCGCCCGCGTCCAGGTGCTGTCGCACGCGTACCGCG
The DNA here is from genome assembly GCA_036277855.1 of Actinomycetota bacterium. GTDB lineage: Bacteria > Actinomycetota > UBA4738 > UBA4738 > HRBIN12 > DASSJM01. The sequence continues at coordinate 11,494 of DASUMC010000062.1, read as the reverse complement.
ACGCGGTCGGCGTCGCCCCACGCCACCACGGCGTCGATCAGCGCGTCGCTCCCCTGCCCGCGCAGGTCCGCGTCCGTCCACCCCATGCGGCGGAGGTTCCGGGCGTAGTTCTCGGTCCGCAGGTAATCCAGGGCGAACGCCCTCGCGATGGCGCGCGCCTGCGACGGATCGCTTTCGAGCACGACGGTTTGTTCGACCGCCAGGACCGGGCCCGGGCCGAGACGCTGCCGCGCGAACGCCGTGTGCTCGACCGGGACGAAGTACGGATGCACGCCGTGGGCTCGCTCGGCCCCGAGCTCGAGCATCCTGGGTCCGAGGGCCGCCAGCACGAGGCGTGGGGCGACCTCGGGTTCGGGCGCCGTGGACGGGGCGCGGTCGATCGCGTCCAGGTAGTCGCGCATCGCCGAGAGCGGGCGTTCGTACACCCCCCCCCGGCGCGCCACCGAGCCCTGGTGGCTCACGCCGATCCCGAGAAGGAACCGCCCGGGGTACGCGTCCGAGAGCATCCGCCAGCCGTTGGCCATCGCCGTGGGGTCTCGGGCCCAGATGTTCGCGATCCCGGTGGCGACGATCGCGCGCTCGGTGCTCGCGAGGAGCCACCCCGCGTGCGCGAACGCCTCGCGGCTGTCGACCGACTCCGGGACCCAGATCGCGCGGTAGCCGAGCGCGTCGATCTCTGCCGCAGCCTCTCGTTCCTCGGCCGCCGGCAGCGCCTCCAGCGCGAAGCTCCAAGCGCCGATCCGCCCGAGCGCCTCCCGCAGGGCGTCGCGCTCGCGGCGAAGCTCCAGGTCCTGCAGGTCTTCGACGGCAGCCGCCTCCGGCTCTTCCGCGTCGGACGGGCCCGGCTGCTCCATGGCGCCGGACCCTATCAACGAGGAAGGGGCCTCCGCACGGAGGCCCCTTCCTGTGGATGATGCTCGGCTTCGGTCAGACGTCGTCGCGGGCGCCGACGCGCTGGACCTCGGGCACCACCACCGGCTTCTGTGCTTCGACGTGACCCTCGACGTCCAGGTCGGGCAGCCACTGGAGCCACCTGGGCAGGTACCAGTTGCGGTCGCCGAGGAGCTTCATCGCCGACGGGACCAGGATCGACCGAACGATCGTGGCGTCGATCAAGACCGCGACCGCGAGCCCGAAGCCCATCTCCTCGAGCGCTGTCAGCCTGCCGGCCGCGAATCCCGCGAAGACGGCCACCATGATGACCGCGGCGCCGGTGATGATCCCACCGGTCGTCCGCAGCCCGTACGTGACCGCTTCGGCGTTGTCGCGGGTCTTGTCGTACTCCTCCCGGATCCGTGTCAGGAGGAACACGTGGTAGTCCATCGACAGCCCGAACAGGATCGAGAACAGGAAGAGCGGGAGCCACGCCTCGATCGCATCGGTCTGCTGGAACCCGAACGCGTCCGCGATCGTCTTCCCGATCGCCGGGCCGCCCTTCTGGAACACGAGGACGATCAGGCCGTACGCCGCTCCCACCGAGAGCAGGTTCATCACGATCGCCTTCGCCGGCACCACCAGCGAGCGGAACACGACCGTGAGCAGGATGAACGACAACGAGAGCACGACCACGATGATCAGCGGTGTGTAGTCACTCGAGACGTCGAAGAAGTCGGTGATGAACGCGGTGTCGCCACCCACCAGCACCCGAAGGCCGGAGTCGCCGAACGCCTCGGGGATGTACGTCGCCCGGAGCTCTCGGATCGCCAGGACCGCGGCCTCGCTCTGAGCGTCCGTCGCCTCGCCGGCGAGCGGGATGTCGAGCACCGTGACGGTGCCGTCCTCGCTCGCGCGCGGCTCCGCCGGCCTGCCGAGGCGTGGGTCGTCGCCGATCTCATCGGTCAGCGCCTCGATCCCCTGCTGCACCTGCGGGTCGGTCGGGCTACCGACGATCACGACCTGCGCGGTGGAGTTCGCCCCCGACTTCGGGAAGTACCGGACGAGGGCGAGGAACGCCTGCTTGGTCTGGATGTCGTCCGGTAGTGTCGTGACTCCGGCCAGCCCTTGCTTGATCCCGCGACCGTCGTCCTCGGGGTGGGGCTGGAGCCAGAACGGGAGCGACAGGACGATCAGCAAGCTTGCCGAGAGCAGGAGGCTGATCACGGGACGCGCCATGACGGCTCGGCTGGCACGGTCCCAGAAGCCGCCAGGTCGGCCCTGCTCGATCTGCTCGTGCCTGATGCGCCGGGAGAGCCACGACGATTCCCTGCGCAACCAGCGAGTCAGACCGACGGCGGCTGCGATGAATCCGAGGAACCCCGCCACGCCGACCAGACCACCGGGTGCACCGACCGCGGATGCGATCGTCGCGACGGCCCCCGCCACGACGATCATGCCCAGGAGCGCGAGGGCGTTCGCGGTCCTGGACATCCACGGCCAGTCGAGCCAGTCCGCACCCACACGCTTCGCCGGGGTTCCCAGCAGACCGAGGACCGCCGGCAGAAGCGTCATCGAGGCGGCGACCGAGACCAGCACCACGATGATGGCGCCGCCCGCGAGGCCTCGGAAGATCGTGGTGGGGACCAAGAGCATGCCCGAGAGTGCGATCACCACCGTCAGGCCGCTGAAGAAGACCGCTCGGTTCGCCGTGGCACCCGAGCGTCCGATCGAACGCAGCTTGTCACCACCCTTCCGGCGCTCCTCGCGGTACCGCGACACGATGAACAACGAGTAGTCGATCCCCACCGCCAGGCCCATCATCGAGATGAGGTTCGGCGCGAAGAACGTGAACTTCCACAGCTGGCCGATCACAGCCACGATCCCGAGGGTCACGGAGATCGCGAAGACGGCCATGATGATCGGCGTGACCCCGGCGATGAGGGCCCCGAAGACCGCGATCAGCACGATGATCGCGGCGACGACGCCGATCGACTCGCCGAAGCGCAGGTCCTCCTCGGAGATCTTCTTGAAGTCCTCGGTCGAGGTGGCGTCACCCAGGATGTAGGCCTTGTTGCCGCCGGTGCTCGCCTCCTCGCGGATCGTCTCCAGCTGATCGACGTGTTCGGCGGCGTCATCGATGTCCCCGGCCATCACGACCGTGAACAGGACAGCCCGTCCGTCTTCGGATGGGATCGGTCCCATGGGCGCCGTCTCCGGGTCCTGAGCGACCTCGGCGGGCAGCGGGAACGCGGGCGGGGCGTACGTAACGACGTCCTTGCCCAACGCGTTCAGATCCTGCAGGACCGAGTTCACGTCCTCGACGAAGGCGGGATCCTCGACCGCGCCCTCACCGGAACCGGCGATCACCCAGTTCTCGGTCACGATGTCCTGTTCGAGGCGGCGTTGCTCCAGGATCTGCTGCGCCTCTTTCGCCTCGGGCGTGTTCGTGAAGTCGATATCGGTCGTGAGGGCGGACCCGAGCAGCGCCGAGCTGGATACCCCCGCCAGCACGAAGATCACGAACCACACGCCCACGGTCCGCCACGGGTGGCGGCTGCTCGCCCGTGCGATCGTTTCCGGATTCAGCCTCATCCGATCCTCCCTGCCTCGTGTCGGAATCTTGCCTTCCGCCGACTTACACCATATGCTTACAACGTACGGAGTATAGGCGTACGATGTAAGGTGTCAACCCCGGGGGGCGGGTGTCGCTTCCCGGATCGGAAAGTTTCTCGAACGGGTATGGACGGTGGATGAACGTGCGGACGAAGACAGACATCACCGAGGAAACGCGGCAGCGCGAGCCGCTCACACGAGACCGGATCATCGAGGCGGCGTTGGGCGTCATGGACGCGGAGGGTCTCGAGGCCGTCACGATGCGCAGGATCGGGCGGGAGCTCGGCGTGGAGGCGATGTCCCTGTACAACCACGTCGAGGACAAGGACGACATCCTCGAGGGCGTCACCGAACGCGTGATGAACGAGTTCGAGTTCCCCCCCTCCACCGGCGAATGGGCCGACGACGCCCGAGCGATGTCTCGCGAGTGGCGCCGCCTCCTCGGCCTCCATCCGAGCGTCTGCCAGCTCCTGGCGGAGCGCCACAAGCCGCTCGACGGCCTCGCGACGTTCCGGGCGATGGACTCCGCGCTCGGGGTGCTGCGTCGCGCCGGCCTATCGGCCCTCGACGCCGCGCAGGCGTTCAACGCCTTAGGCAGCTACATCCTGGGCTTCGTGATGATGGAGCAGGGGCTGATGCTCGGCAACGACGACGATCATGCACGGGAGCACGATCTCGCGATCGACGCGTTGGAGGGCTCCGGGCTCGTCAACGTGATGGAGTGCCTCCCCTACTTCGCGGACTGCACGACCGATCAGCAGTTCGACTTCGGGCTGGATCTCATGATCCGCGGGATCCAGGCCGGGGTCGACGGCTCCTAACGCTCAGGCCTCACGCAGACCGAGCTCGGCGCCCACGCGCCCGAACGTCTCGAGCGCCTCGTCGAGATCGTCCTCCGTGTGGTCGGCGATCACGATCGTCCGCACTCGGGCCGAGCCCCTCGCGACCGTGGGGAACACGATCGCGGGACAGAACACCCCCTCCTCGAACAACCGGCGCGCGAACTCCTGCGTCCGCTCCTCATCGCGGGTGATCACCGGTGTGATCGGCGTCTCGCTCGCCCCCGTATCGAACCCGAGCTCGTGCAGCCCCGCCTTGAACGATCTCGTGTTCGACCACAGGCGATCGAGCCGCTCCGGCTCGTCCTCGATGATGTCGAGCGCCTCGATGCACGCCGCGACCGCAGCCGGCGGCGCGCTCGTCGAGAACAGGTAGGGCCGGCCACGGTTCTGGAGCCACCGGATCAGCTCGTTCGGTCCGGCGATGAACCCACCCAGCACGCCGATCGCCTTCGAGAGCGTGCCGACCTGCACGTCGACCCGGCCGTGGAGGCCGAAGTGGTCGACCGTCCCGGCGCCCCCCGTTCCGAGGACGCCCGACGCGTGCGCATCGTCGAGCATCATGATCGCCCCGTGGCGCTCGGCGACCTCGACGAGCGCGGGGAGCGGCGCGATGTCGCCGTCCATCGAGAAGACGCCGTCCGTCACCAGCAGCTGTCGCCGTCCCTCGGCCTTGCTCTGTTGGAGCAGGGCGTCGGCGTGGTCGGCGTCCTTGTGCTCGAACACCTTGATCTCGGATCGCGACAGCCTCGCCCCGTCGATGATCGATGCATGGTTCAGGCGATCGCTCACGATCACGTCCTGCTTGTCCAGGATCGCGGCGACGGTCCCGGCGTTCGCCGTGAAGCCCGACTGGAACATCAGCGCGGCCTCGGCGTGCTTGAAGTCGGCGAACCGACGCTCGAGCTCGCGATGCAGGGTCATCGATCCGGCGATCGTCCGCACGGCACCCGTCCCGGCGCCGAGCTCGCTCGCGGCCTTCGAGGCCGCCGCGTTCATCCTGGGGTGGCTCGCCAGCCCCAGGTAGTTGTTCGAGGCGAGGTTGATCACGTCTCGGCCGTCGAACCGAGCCCGGGCGCCCGTAGGTCCGTCGAGGGTCCTCGGCCGCAGAAGGAGTCCCTGCTGTTCGAGCTCGGCGAGCCGCTGCTTCAGGAAGTCGAGCGCACCCGCCATCGGAACCTCACGCTACCGCATACGCTATGGCCGTCCATCCGGCCGACCGACGGCCGAAAGACGCAGCCACGAGAACGCAGGAGGCATCGTGGGCGACATCGAGCTCGACGCGTTCCTCGCGGACTCCGTCGCGTCGGTGCAGGGCAAGCTCTACGCGCTCGGCGCGGGGTGGAACCGCATCGCGGTCGGGCAGTTCCCGGCGCGGCACGATCGCGTGGGGATCGGGCTCCTGGTCAGGATCCCGGCGGGTTCGGCCGTGGAGGCGCGTCGTTTCGAGCTTCGGCTGCTGGGCCCGTCCGGCCAGGACCTCTCGCTGGGCGCCGGCCCCGACGGTCCGGTGCAGCGCATCGGCGGCGAGTTCACCACGGGAGGCGACGAGGAGCAGATCGTCCCGATCGCCCTGAACCTGAATGGGCTCCCGCTCCCCGGACCCGGTGACTACCGCGTCGTGATCTCGATGCAAGGAGACGACGTGAAAACGCTGCCGTTCTCCGTCCAGGCGCTCGCCGCCAAGCCGCAACAGGAGCCGCCGGCGACCACGACCGGGACGGCCGGCTACCTCTGATCGTCCGCGCGCGGGAACACGATCACCTTCGCGGCGTGACCCGAGCCCGCCGTCTCGAACGCCTCCTCGTACCGATCCAGCGGGAACCGGTGCGTGATCACGGGGGAGATGTCGACCCGCCCCGTGGAGAGCAGCGTGGTCGTCTGCTGCCACGTTCGGAACATCTGGCGCCCCGTGATCCCCAGGATCCGCGCCTCCTTGAAGATCACCTGGTCGTTCAGGTCCAGCGTCACCGGGCCGTCCGGGAGCCCGAGGAGGGACATGCGGCCGCCCCGCGCCAACAGGCGGGTGCCCTGATCGATCGCCGTCGCGTTGCCCGACATCTCGAGCACGACCTCCGCGCCGTTGCCGTCCGTCGCGTCGAGCACCGCCTCGACGGGGTCGTCGGTCTTCGGGTCGATCAACAGATCGGCACCCATCTTCGCCGCGAGCGACCGGCGTTCGTCGTTGGGCTCGATCGCGATCACCTTCCAGGCACCCAGGGCGCGGGCGATCCCCACGGCGAACAGGCCGATCGGGCCGCAGCCGATGACCGCGACAGGGTTCGTGAGCAGGTCCTCGCCGCCCTCGGTCCCGAACGTCGCGTGCACGGCGTTCCCGAAGGGTTCCATCACCGACGCGTGGTCGGGGTGGATCCCCTCGCCGACGATCCAAGCGTTCACCGCGGGGACCACCACGTACTCGGCGAACGCGCCGTCGGTGTCGACCCCGAGGATCTTGAGGTTGCGACAGATGTGCGCCCGTCCCGTCCGGCAGGTGGAGCAGACCCCGCACGCGATGTGGGTCTCCACGGCCACGAACGCACCCCGCTGCACGTGGTGCACCTCTGGCCCGACGGCCTCCACGGTGCCCGCCACCTCGTGCCCGAACGTCATCGGCACTCGGGTCACGCGACCCTGAGCCCACTCGTTCCAGTCGAAGATGTGGAGGTCGGTCCCGCAGATGGACGCGGCGTGCACGCGGACGAGCACCTCCCCCTCGCCCGGTTCGGGAACCGGGACGTCGCCGAGCTCGGCGCCGGGGCGAGGTGCGGTCTTGCGCAGGGCGCGCATCGTGCCCAGCCTAGCGCGACCGCACGCACCCGGGCGCCCGCGATGGAACCATGGGGCCCGACCGCGCCGTCCAAGCCGGACTCGACGGCCGGACTCGACGATCGGAGCGATCATGCGTGTGGGACGGATCGGTGTGGCGGTGGCGGCGGTGGCCGTGCTCGCCTCGGCGTGCGGTGGGGTGGGCAACGACGACACGGGCTCAAGTGGCTCGACGGGGGCGACCGGCGCTGCCGGCATCACGCACCCGACGAGCCCGGACCAGCTGATCCTACGGATGGCCTACGAGGGCGGGTTCGTCCCGTACGAGTACACCCTCGGGAGCACCCCGTTCTGGTCCCTGTTCGGCGACGGGACGCTGATCGTGCCGGGCCCGCAGATCGAGATCTATCCCGGCCCTGCGCTGCCGAACCTCACCGCGACCCCGGTGTCCGACAACGGCATCCAGGCGATCCTGGAGGCCGCGCGCGACGCAGGCCTCATGGACGGCGACGCGAACTACGGGAATCAGTGCATCGCCGACGCCGCGACCACCGTCTTCACGACCAACGCGGACGGCACGACGACGGTGGTCTCGGCGTACGCGCTCGACGTGGGGGAGCCCGCCGGCACCTGCGGGAACGACAAGGAAGCGGAGGCCCGGGCGAAGCTGGCGGCGTTCCCGGCGAAGCTCACCGACCTGCGGAGCTGGCTGCCGAACGGTTCGGTCGGCACCGAACGGCCCTACGACCCGACCGAGATGCGCGTGTACGTCCTCCCCTACCAGGGAGACGCGGAGCTGCCGCAGGATCCGATCGCGTGGCCGCTCGAGCCCCCGTTGGACGCGTTCGGCGAGGCCGCCCAGGACGCCCCGGCGGACACGCGCTGCGGGGTGGTCACGGGTGAGGACCTCACGACGCTGCTCGCGGCGGCGGGCAAGGCGAACGCCCTGACCCCGTGGACCAGCGGCGGGACGGAGTACCACCTGATCTTCCGGCCGCTGCTCCCCGACGAGCACACCTGCTAGCCCCACGAAGGCGACAGCCGGCGGGATGCCTTCCCTCGTGCGCTCGAGACGCGGTATGGTCGGGCTCTCACGCAACGACCACGGTTGAGGGAGGAAGGAGGGACCATGGTCCTGCGTTCATGCCGCCGTCGGGCGGCGATCTTCGCGACCCTCGGCGCGCTGTCCCTGGTCGCGGCCGGGTGCAGCGATGACGACGGGGATGAGACGGGCGCGACCGGCGGAGGGACGACGGTCGACGTCACGCTCCAGGAGTTCGCCGTCATCCCCGCCTCCAGCTCGGCTCCGGCCGGTGACGTCACGTTCGACGTCACGAACGAGGGCCCGGATGACACCCACGAGTTCGTCGTGTTCAAGACCGATCTCGCGCCAGATGCTCTGCCGACGGTCGCGGACGGCTCCGTCGACGAGGAGGGCGAAGGCCTCGAACTGATCGATGAGATCGAGGACATCGCCGTGGGTGACGCGCCGACACTCACCGTCTCGCTCGACGCCGGCAGCTACGTGTTCATCTGCAACATCTACGACGAGGCGGAGCAGGAGGCCCACTACCAGGAAGGGATGCGGGTCGCCTTCACCGTCGAGTAGCGCGACGGTCGGTTCGGGCTAGAGGACCCTGCGTCGGCGCGCCCGCAGACCGGAACGCCTGCCCCTGGCGCTCGCGGAGAAGACCACCTGCGGGGGCGCGACCTTCATGCCCTCTTCTTCGAACGCCTCGTGCAGGTCCAGGCGGGCGGCCATCCGGCCGACGTCGCCCTGCTGGTCGGCCGTCACCAGCGTGATGCCGGTGCCGGTCCGTCCCGCGCGCGCCGTGCGTCCGACGCGGTGGACGTAGCCCTTGTCGTCCTGGGGCGGGTCGTAATTCACGACGTGGCTGATCCGCTCGAGATCGAGACCTCGAGCGGCGACGTCCGTCGCCACGAGGACCCTGGACCTGCCCGTCTCGAACCGCTCGAGCGCGCGCTGACGCGCCCGCTGCGGCATGTCGCCGTGGAGCGCTTCGGCCTGCATCCCCTTCTGCTTCAGCTTGTGCACCAGGCGGTCGGCGCCGCGCTTGGTCCGCACGAAGACGAGCGTCAGCTCACCGTCGTGCTCGAGGAGCTCGATCAGCGCCTCGACCTTGCCGCGCGACTCGACCTGGACGAAGCGATGGTCGAGCCCGTCGACGGTGTCGTGCGCCGACTCGACCTCGTGCAGGACCGCGTCGTTCGTGTACGCGCGCGCGAGGTTCCCGACGGCGCCGTCCAGCGTGGCGGAGAAGAACATCGTCTGCCGGTCCTTGGGGATGCGCCGGACGAGTCGGTCGACCTGGGGCTGGAAACCCATGTCGAGCATCCGGTCGGCCTCGTCCAGGACCAGGATCCGGACGCGATCGAGACGGACGCTGCCGCGCTCGGCGAGATCCTGGAGGCGGCCGGGGGTGGCGATCAGGACGTGGGCCTTGGCGTTGCCGCGGGCCTGCTGTTGCATGCTGACCCCGCCGTACGCGACGCCGACGCGCAGACGCGCGGCCCTCGCGATCTCGGCGAAATCGTCGGCCACCTGCTGGGCGAGCTCGCGCGTCGGCACCAGGACGAGCGCGGTCGGCGTGGGGTCGTTCGGTCGGACGCGCTCGACGATCGGTATCGCGAACGCGAGCGTCTTGCCGGAGCCGGTCGCCGAACGGGCGAGCACGTCTCGTCCGGCGATCGCGTCCCGGAGGACGAGCGACTGGATCGCGAACGGATCGGATACCCCTCGCCGACCGAGGGCATCGATCACGCGCCCGGACACGCCCAGGTCGGTGAACGTGGTGGTCATGTTCTCTCCTTCTTCCGGCGCGTCGAGCGCGCCGCATCTCGGCCGGCTACGCCTGCGTGGATGAACCGAGCGGGCGCGGCCAGGTGGATCGTGGGGAGGTTTGGCCTTGCCCCGAGACCCCGGCCAGATGATCCGGAAGGAGGAACGAGGAGCGAAACCTCACGGACGGCGTTGCCGTCCTCGACGACCACGATACCAGCTACCGGTCAGGAGGGAAGCAGGAGCAGCAGGATCATCGCGTAGTGGCACGCCGCCGCGGCCACCATGAAGGAGTGCCACACCTCGTGGTAGCCGAAGACCAACGGCGAGGGATCGGGCCGCCGGATCGCGAACACGATCGCGCCGGCCGTGTAGAGCAGGCCCCCGGCTAGCAGCAGGACGAGCTCTGGGACCGTCATCTCGCGCGCGAGCTGCGGGAGGGCCACGATGGCCAGCCAGCCGAGCACGATGTAGAGCGCGGCGCTCACCACGGAGAGGCCGTCGGGGCGAGCCATCTTCATGGTCACCCCGACCACCGCTCCCGTCCAGATCACGGACAGGACCACGACCTCCCAGGGCCCCCCGAGCACCAGCGCCGCCACCGGCGTGTAGCTCGCCGCGATCAGCACGTAGATCATCGAGTGGTCGAGCCGCTTCAACCACCGCCTCGCGCGTTCGGTCCACTGGCCCCGGTGATAGACGGCACTCGAGCCGAACACGGCCGCGAGACTCACCGCGTACACGCTGGCCACAACGATCGCAGCGGGTCCGTTCGCGAGCAGGATCAGCACCACGCCCGCGGGGAGGGACACGAAGAACGCGACCTGGTGGATGCGGCCTCGGAAACGGGGCTTGGGCGGTGCGACGACGGCGACCACGACCCCACATCTTACCGGGGCGGCTTGGGCTACCCTTCGTCGATGGGAAGCGATCTCGTCCGCCGGATCGCCGTCGCTCGCGGCGACGAGCCCGCGGACCTGGTGCTTTCCGGCGGTCGGGTGCTGTCCGTGTTCACGGGCGAGTTCCTCGAGGCCGACGTCGCGATCGTCGGCCAACACGTTGCCGGCGTCGGACCGGGCTACGAGGGGACCGAACGGCTCGACGTCTCGGGCCTGATCCTGCTGCCCGGCTTCATCGACGGACACATGCACCTGGAGACGACCAAGCTCCGGCTCGACCAGTTCGCACGGGCGGCGCTCCCGTGGGGGACCACGACCGTCGTCCTCGACCCGCACGAGATCGCCAACGTGTTCGGGATCGAGGGCGTCCGCGCGCTCCTGCACGACGCCGACGAGGTCCCACTCGACGCCTACGTGATGGTCTCCTCGTGCGTTCCCGCCTCACCGTTCGAGTCCTCGGGAGCGACACTCACACCCGAGGACGTCGCCGAGCTGCTGCGGACCGAGCCGCGGGCGATCGGGCTGGCCGAGATGATGGACTACCCCGCGGTCGTTGCGGGGGGCGAGGACGCGGTCGCCAAGGTCGCCGCCGCAGGGGGGCGACACATCGACGGTCACGCCCCCGGGCTCTCGGGCCGCGCACTGAACGCGTACCTCGCGGCGGGGGTTCGGAGCGACCACGAGTGCACGACGTACGA
>DASUMC010000061.1:0-3719 GCA_036277855.1 Actinomycetota bacterium | reverse complement strand
TTCCTGCACTCGGTGATGGTCCAGGAGCGCCGGGGGATGCTGAAGGTCTGGAACCTGTCCCTGATCGTCGGGACGTTCGCGCTGACCGTCCTCGGGACGTTCCTCACGCGGGGGAGCATCCTCGCGTCGGTCCACGCGTTCGCCGAGTCGATCGTCGGGCCGCTGTACCTCGCGTTCCTCACGCTGGTGCTGCTCGGAGGGTTCGGCCTGATCGCGTGGCGTCGCGAGTCGCTGCGCGCCGAGGCGACCTTCGACACGCCGCTGTCGCGCGAGAGCGTCTTCCTCGGCAACAACGTGCTGTTGCTGGTCCTCACCTTCACCGTGCTGGTCGGCACGATCTACCCGCTGCTCGCCGAGGCGGTCACCGGCGGCAAGGTCTCGGTCGGCTCGCCGTTCTTCAACCGCAACACCGCGCCGGTCGCGTTGCTGCTCCTGTTCCTGATGGGGATCGGGCCGCTGCTGCCTTGGCGGGCGGCGTCCCCTTCCGCGGTCCTGCGCCGGCTGCAGGTCCCGGTGTGGGCCGCCGCGGTCACGGCCGCGCTCCTCGCGCTGACCGGCGCCGGCGCCGTGGCGGTGATCGTGTTCGGGCTTGCGGCGTTCGTCGCGGCGGCGACGGTCGCCGAGATGGCCCGCGGCGTCCTGGCGCAGCGGCGGGCGCACGGGACCTCGGTCGGCGCGGCGATCGGGGCCGCCATCGCGCGGAACCACCGCCTCTACGGCGGGCTCGTGGTCCACCTCGGGCTCCTCGTCGCGGTCGTCGGCGTGTCCTGGTCCGCGCTGGAGGACCGCTCCTCGGAGGTCACGATCGCCCGCGGCCAGATCGTGCCCGCGGAGGGCTACGACCTCCGCTACGAGGGGCTGACCACCCGCGACGAGCCCCAGCGGCGCGTCCTGGTCGCCGAGCTCACGGTCCTCGACCCCGAGACGGGGGACGAGGTGGTCCGCCTCCGGCCGTCCCTGAACCTGTATCCGTCGGCGTCCGAGCCGATCGGGACGCCGTCGATCAGGACCGGCACGCCCTTCAACGGCATGGTCGACCTGTACGCGTCGCTCGTCACGGTCGAGGACGACACCCGCGCATCGTTCCGGTTCTTCGTGAACCCGGGGATCGGGCTGCTGTGGCTCGGCGGCGCGGTGATGGCGCTCGGCGGCATCGTGGCGGCCTGGCCGACCCGGCCGCGGGCGGCGAGGCCACCGGGCCCCGAGCGCCTGGCCGAACGTCGCGAGGAGGTGACGGTGTGAGCGCCGGGATCGACGAGACGGACGAGGTTCGTGTCGACGAGGCCGTCGAACCCGACGGCAGGGGGCGCTCGCGGCGTCGGTGGAGGACCGTCGTGTTGGTGCTCGCCCCGCTGGTGCTGTTCGCGCTGCTGCTCGCCACGGGGCTCGGCCGGGACCCGCGCGAGCTCCCGAGCGAGCTGATCGGCCAGCCGGCGCCGACGTTCTCGCTGCCGAGGCTCGATGCGGGCGGCACGATCGACCTCGGCGACCTCCACGGGCAGGTGGTCGTCGTGAACTTCTGGGCGTCGTGGTGCGTGCCGTGCCGGGAGGAACACGACGCGCTCGTCGGCGCCTGGGGCCGGTACCGGGACCGAGGCGTCGTCGTCCTCGGCGTCTCGTTCGAAGACACGCGCGAGGCGGCGCTCGGGTTCCGCGACGAGCTGAAGGGCGACTGGCCGCTCGCCGACGACCCGGGTTCGCGGACGGCGATCGCCTACGGGGTCTTCGGGGTCCCCGAGACCTTCGTGATCGCGCCGGACGGAACGATCGCCGCGAAGACGACCGGCGCCGTTACCTACGAGTGGCTCACCGAGGAGATCGAGGGAGCGCTCCGGGCCGGGAACGTCGAGTGAGCGGCCGAACTCGTTCGTTCGCGGTGATTGCGGCGGCGATCGCGGTCGTCGCGCTCGCCGCGCTGATCGCGTCCGGTGGTTCGGGCGGGCATCGGACGTTCGACGAACGCGTGCACGAGATCGGTGCAGGGTTGCGGTGTCCGGTGTGCCTGAACCTGTCCGTGGCCGACTCTCCGTCGCCGCTCGCCGGCGAGATGCGCACCGAGATCGAGACCCAGCTGCGCGCCGGCCGGACCCCCGAGCAGATCCGCGCGTTCTTCGTCGATCGATACGGAGAGTGGATCCTGCTCTCGCCGCCCCGTCACGGGTGGAACCTCCTGCCGTGGGCCGTGCCGATCGTCGGCCTGGCCGCGGGGGTGGCGGTGTGGGTCGCGTTCGTCCGCAGGCGAGCGCCGAGGACCACCGACGGGGTGACCGAGACCGAGCATCGGCGGATCGAGCGCGAGCTGGCGGATCTCGAGGAGCGCGGATGAACCGGGGACGTCGATGACCGGGACGGGCGGGTGAACCCGATCGCGATCGCGTTCGCCGTCGCGGGGCTGGCGCTCGTCGCCGGCGTCGGCGTCATGGCCGGCTTCCTCCGCGAGGCGCCGCCGCCCGTCGAGCCACTCGCCGACCCGCTCGAGGACCGCCGCGCGGCGCTCCTGCGATCGCTCGCCGACCTCGAAGACGCGCACGCGTCGGGCGCGCTCGACGGGGCCGGCTACCTCCGGCTGCGCGAACAGACCGAGGGCCGGATGGCGCGCGTGCTTCGCGCGCTGGACCGTCGCGATGCCGCACCGTCGGCGAGCGCCGCCGCGGTCGCGCTCGAGGACGCGCCGGCCGGAGGTGGTCGAGCGAGCGCCGCCGAACCTCGACGCGTCCCGCCGTGGGCGGTCGCGGTCTTGATCGGGGGAACCGTCCTCGCGGTCGTGGTCGCGTCCCTGGCCCGCGACGCCGAATCGCAGCCTCAGGCATCCACGCCGCAGGCCTCGGACGACCCGCTCGGGTTCTTCGAGCGACGCGTGGAGGAGCATCCGGACGACCTCGCCGCTCGGTTGGACCTCGCGCATCGCTACCTGGACGCGGGCATGGTCGAGGACGCCCTGTCCGAGTACGCGGTCGCGCTCGAGCTCGACCCCGACGACGCGGAGGCGCTCGCGCACGTCGGGATCATCCTGTACCAGAACGGGCGACCCGAGGAGGCGCTCCGGTCCGTCGACCGGGCGCTCTCGACCGACCCGCGGTACCCCGAGGGGCTGTTCATCCGCGGCGTGATCCTCCTGCGAGGGCTCGATCGTCCCGAGGACGCGATCGCGGCGTTCGAAACCTACCTGGACGCCGCGCCGTTCGGCGTCGAACGCCAGACGGCCAAGGACCTCATCGCGGAGGCCCGAGCCGCGACGGACGGGACCTGATCGCCGGAGCGCCCCCCGACGCTTTCGAAGCACTCGTGCTCCGGTGGATCCCGTCAGCCGTCGCGACGCCGGTCGGCGATCGTCCGGGCGCCGCGCTTGGCGGTCCTGGCCCTCGCGAACAGCCGGAGCGTGTACCCGCCGAGCGCGAGCGCGGTGACCAGGTACGCGGCGATCACGTAGCCGGCGTTCGGGGCCATCAGCGCTCCGCCCCGACGAGCGGTGACAGCGCCTCGCGCGCGGCGCGCTCCTCGAGCCGCCCCACCCGGAGGCGGAGGGTCATCAGGTACGCGTACGTGATCGTGAACGCGGCGACCGCGACGAGAAGCGCGAGCAGCATCGTTCCCTCGATCTCGGGACCGCCGAGCCGGAACACCGTCGGCCCCTGGTGCAGCGAACGCCACCACACGACCGACAGGTGCACGATCGGTACGTCGATGAACCCGACGATCCCGATCACCGCCGCCCAGCG
>DASUMC010000060.1:0-2434 GCA_036277855.1 Actinomycetota bacterium | reverse complement strand
CTCGAGGAATTCGAGGTCCTCCAGCGGGTCCTGGTGAGCCCGTCCAGGAGGTAGGTCCGCGGTGGCCCTGCGCACCCGAGCGCGCAGCACCCGCCTGCTGGTCGTGGCCCTCGTCTCGATCTCGCTCGTGACGATCACCGTCGACTACCGAGAGGGCAACGACGGCCCCCTGGCGTCGCTCGGGGACGCCGCGCTCGCCGTGATCAGCCCGCTGCAGGAGGTCGTCTCCAAGGTCACGCACCCGATCGGGAACTTCTTCTCGACGCTCGTCCGGCTGCCCTCGATCCGTCACGAGCGCGACGTCCTGCGCGAACGCGTCGACGCGCTCGAGACCCAGCTCGCCGAGGGCAGGGCCGACCAGGCCAGGCTCGACGAGCTGGAGGCGCTCTTCGGCTTGCAGGAGAGCCTCGGCAACCGGATCGAGACGACGGCGGCCCAGGTGATCGCCAACGGCGTCTCGAACTTCGAGTGGACGATCACGATCGATAAGGGCTCGAGCGTCGGCATCTCCGTGGGCATGCCGGTGGTCTCCAGCGCCGGGCTCGTCGGGCACGTGGTGCGCGTCGGCACCAGCTCGTCGGTGGTGCAGCTGATCATCGACCCGGACTCGTCGGTCGCCGGGCGGCTGGACGTGTCGCGCCAGACCGGGTTGCTCTCTGGCTCCGGCCCCTCCGATCTCCAGATGAGCCTGGTGGATCCGACCGTCGATGTCGCCCCCGACGAGCACGTCGTCACCGCCGGTTATCGGATCGCCGGCGTGGCCGAGAGCCTGTACCCACCCAACATCCTCATCGGGACGGTCTCGCGGGTGCTGGACGAGGACTCGGCCACCGAGAAGCTCCTCACGATCCGGCCCGCGGTCGACTTCTCCTCACTGTCCCTCGTGGTCGTGGTGCTTTCCCGTGACGTGCGAGGGTAGGGTCGTCATCCGTGCGGCGCGTGCTCCTGCTCTCGGCGGTCATCCTGACCGCGCTGATCCTCCAGACCACGGTCTTCTCCGAGGTCAACCTGCTCGGCGCCAAGCCCGAGCTGATGTACCTGCTCACGATCTGCTTCGCGGTCCTGGAGGGGCCCTCGTCGGGAGCGATCACGGGGTTCGCCGGCGGCATGGCGCAGGACTTCCTGTTGGACGCGCCGAAGGGCATCACGGCGCTCACGCTCACGCTGCTGGGCTACGCGATCGGCATGGCCCGGCAGTACATCGTGAGCCCCTCCCCGGTGCTCCCGGTCCTGCTGGTCGCCGGCGGCACGTTCGCCGGCATCGTGTTCTACGGGATCGTGTCGTTCCTGCTCGGCCAGCTGAGCGTCGGCTGGCTCTACCTGTTCCGCGTGGCGCTGCTCTCCGCGGTCTACAACGCGATCCTGACCCCGCTCGTGTTCCCGTTGCTGCGCCGGGCGGCCGAGGGGTCGCGTTCTCGTCGCGTCGCCCGGTGGTGAGGGGGGCGGTGAGCGCATGACCGAGCCCAGGATGGGTCTGCGGGTGAAGGTCCTGGCCGCGCTCGTCCTCGCCATGTTCGCGACGCTCACGACTCGGCTGTGGTTCTTGCAGGTGCTCGCCGCCGAGCAGTACAAGGCCGAGGCCGAGGACAACGCCGTGCGTCTGATCGAGGTGCCGGCCCCCCGCGGCGTCATCAAGGACGTGAACGGCACGCTCCTGGTCCAGAACCGCGGGAGCGTGGTCATCACGATCAACCGGCAGGAGCTGGGGGACCAGACCGAGCGAGTCCTCTTCGACCTGTCCGAGCTCCTGGACATCCCCGCGGACGAGCTCGGGGCGCGGCTGGACGACCCGCGCTACTACGTCTTCAGCCCGATCCCGGTCGCCACCGACGTGCCCAAGCGCGTCGCGTACTACGTCGAGGAGCACCCGGAGAAATTCCCGGGCGTCGACGTGCTCTCCGAGCCGGTGCGCAGATACCCCCTGGGCTCCGCGGGCGCTCACGTCCTCGGGTACCTCGGACAGATCTCCGAGGACAAGCTCAAGGACCCGGGATTCGCCGACTACTCCCCGGGGGACGTCATCGGCGTCTCGGGGATCGAGGGCATCTACGAGCGCTACCTCGCCGGCACGCGTGGTTTAGTCAAGTACCGGGTCAACTCGGCCGGGGAGAACCTCGGTCTCATCGGCCGCCAGCGGCCCGTTGCAGGCGACGATGTGTGGCTCACGCTGGATGCCGGCACGCAGGAGCTCGCGGAACAGTCGCTGAGGGCGGGGATCGAGCACGCCCGCACGATCGTGGAGTCCGACAGCGGCTACCTGAGGGCGAACGGCGGGGCAGCGATCGTGCTCGACCCGCAGACCGGCGCGATCGAGGCGATGGCCTCCTACCCGACGTTCGACCCCGCGCTGTTCACGCGCGGCTTCTCGCAGAGGGAGTTCGATCGCCGGTTCGGCGCGGGACACAGCTACCCCCTGGTGAATCGCGCGATCCAG
>DASUMC010000059.1:0-4215 GCA_036277855.1 Actinomycetota bacterium | reverse complement strand
CTGTACACCGCGCCGACCGCGATCCGGGCGTTCATGCGGTGGGGACCCGAGTACCCCGAGAAGCACGACCTGTCCTCGTTGCGCCTCCTCGGGTCGGTCGGTGAACCGATCAACCCGGAGGCGTGGGTCTGGTACTGGACGCACATCGGCGGCGAACGCTGCCCGGTGGTGGACACCTGGTGGCAGACGGAGACGGGGGCGATCCTGATCACGCCCCTGCCCGGGATCACGGCGCTCAAGCCGGGGTCGGCGACGTTCCCGTTCCCGAGCATCGTCGCCGACGTCGTCGACGAGAAGGGTTCGACGGTGCCCCTCGGGGGAGGGGGGTACCTCGTCCTCAAGCGCCCGTGGCCGTCCATCGCCCGGACGATCTGGGGCGATCCCGATCGCTACGTCGAGACCTACTTCTCGAAGTACGGGCCCGAGATCTACGTCGCCGGCGACGGCGCGAAGCGGGACGAGGAGGGGTACTTCTGGCTGCTCGGCCGGATCGACGACGTCATGAACGTCGCGGGCCACCGGCTGTCGACGTACGAGATCGAGAGCGCCCTCGTGGACAACCCCAAGGTCGCCGAGGCCGCGGTGGTCTCACGACCCGACGACGTGGTGGGCGAGGCGATCGTCGCGTTCGTCACGCTGAAGAGCGGGTACGAGGGGGACGATGCGGTCGCCGGCGAGCTCCGAGACCACGTGGCGCACAAGATCGGGAAGATCGCACGGCCCCACGGAATCATCTTCACGGCCGATCTCCCGAAGACGCGTTCGGGCAAGATCATGCGCCGGCTCCTCCGCGATGTCGCCAGCGGTCGCCCGCTCGGCGACGTCACCACCCTCGCCAATGCCGAGGTGGTCGAGCAGATCCACGAGATGGTGGAGACCGGCGGCACCGACGAGTGACCGGTGCCGTCACGAGGCCGTCCTCGGCCCAACGAGGAGGAGGGCGCCTTGCCATCCGGCGGTTCGCGTGGGTACCATTCGTTAGCACTCGGTTGCCGAGAGTGCTAGCAGTCATCGAGGGTATCTGCGCGGACAGGGCGCGGAACCGAGCACGGAGGAGGGGCAATGGCACCGAAGCTCATCTCGTACGACGAGGATGCCCGGCGGGCGCTCGAGCGGGGCATGGACCAGCTCGCGAACGCCGTGAAGATCACGCTCGGCCCCAAGGGCCGCAACGTGGTCCTGGAGAAGAAGTGGGGCGCCCCCACGATCACCAACGACGGCGTATCGATCGCGAAGGAGATCGAGCTCGAGGAGCCCGTCGAGAAGATCGGCGCGGAGCTCGTGAAGGAGGTCGCCAAGAAGACCGACGACGTCGCGGGTGACGGCACGACCACCGCGACGGTGCTCGCACAGTCGATCGTCAAGGAGGGCCTGCGCAACGTCGCGGCCGGCGCGAACCCGATGGCGATCAAGCGCGGGATCGAGCGCGCCGTCGAGCTCGCGGTGGAGAGCATCAAGAACCAGTCCAAGGAGGTCGAGCAGAAGGAGGAGATCGCCCACGTCGGCGCCATCTCCGCCGCGGACCCCGAGATCGGCGAGCAGATCGCCGAGGCCGTCGACAAGGTCGGCAAGGACGGCGTGATCACGGTCGAGGAGTCCAACACGTTCGGCATGGAGCTCGAGCTCGTCGAGGGCATGCGGTTCGACAAGGGCTACATCTCCGCGTACTTCGTCACCGACCCCGAGCGGATGGAGACCGTCCTTGACGAGCCGTACATCCTGATCGCGAACTCCAAGATCTCCGCGGTCAAGGACCTGCTGCCGGTCCTCGAGAAGGTCATGCAGGGCGGCAAGCCGCTGCTGATCATCGCCGAGGACGTGGAGGGAGAGGCTCTCGCGACGCTCGTCGTGAACAAGATGCGCGGCACCTTCCGCTCGACCGCGGTCAAGGCCCCCGGGTTCGGCGACCGGCGCAAGGCGATGCTCCAGGACATCGCGATCCTCACCGGGGCCACCGTGGTCTCCGAGGAGGTCGGCCTGAAGCTCGAGAACGCGACCCTGGACCTGCTCGGCACCGCTCGCAAGGTCATGGTGACGAAGGACGACACCACGGTCGTCGAGGGCGGCGGCAAGGAGGCGGACATCAAGGGCCGCATCAACCAGATCAAGGCGGAGATCGACAAGACCGACTCCGACTACGACCGCGAGAAGCTGCAGGAGCGTCTCGCACGCCTCGCCGGGGGCGTCGCGGTCATCAAGGTCGGCGCCGCGACCGAGGTCGAGCTCAAGGAGAAGAAGCACCGGATCGAGGACGCCGTGCAGTCCACGAAGGCCGCCGTCGAGGAGGGCGTCGTGCCGGGCGGCGGCGTCGCCCTGCTGAACGCGCAGGCGGCGCTGGACAAGGTGGATCTCGACGGCGACGAGCTCACCGGCTCGCTCATCGTCCGGCGGGCACTCGAAGAGCCGATCAAGCAGATCGCGACGAACGCCGGTCTGGAGGGCGGCGTCGTGATCGAGAAGGTCCGTGCGCTCGACGTCGGGTCCGGTCTGAACGCAGCGACGGGCGAGTACGAGGACATGTTCAAGGCCGGCATCATCGACCCGACCAAGGTGACGCGCTCGGCCCTGCAGAACGCGGCGTCGATCGCGGCCCTGTTCCTCACCACCGAGGCGGTCGTGGCCGAGAAGCCGGAGAAGGAGAAGGCCCCGCCCATGCCGGGCGGCGGCGGCGACATGGACTTCTAGGTCCGGTCGGTCCGAAAACACCTCGAAGCGGCCCTCCCCGGAGGGCCGCTTCGCTTTTGCCCGGATGCCGGAGGCCGAAGGCGGTTGAACCGGAGGGCCGGTCGAGGCGAACCATCTCCAGGAGCCCCCTCTCTCACGCCGAGGCCCCGGAGCCATCCGGGGCCTCCGCGTATCTCTCCGCGTATCTCTCCGCGTATCTTGGGGGTCCTTCGCCAACGCGCGCCGTGCCAGAATCGGCCGTGGCTACGGCTCGGCTCCACCTCACGTTCCCCGGACACCTCGCGTCCGAACCGATCCTGCACAGGCTGGCGACCGAGTTCGGGCTGGTCACCAACGTCCGGCGCGCGAACATCGAGGAGCGGGGGGGCTGGGTGATCGTGGAGGTCGACGGGGACGAGGATCGGATCGCGGAGGCGGTCGCGTGGCTCGCCGAGCAGGACCTCGGGGTGGACCGGATCGATGAGTGACCCCCACGGGCTCCGCCGCGCGACCTCGCGTCCCGACCGGTCCCGGTCCTGATGCTCGAGAAGCGCATCGAGATCCGGTGGCGAGACGTCGACGCCTACGGCCATGTGAACAACGCCGTGTACCTCAACTACCTCGAGGAGGCGCGGGACGCGTGGGTGCAGTCGGTCCTCGGGCCGGTGTCGGGCACCACGTGGGACTTCGTCCTCGCCCGCGTGGAGATCGACTTTCGCGAGGAGCTCACGCAGGACGACCGCGCCGTGATCGTCCGGTGCACGCTCGACCGCATCGGGCGCTCGAGCATCGGGACGCGCGAGGAGGTGCGCAAGGAGGACGGGTCGATCTCGGCGGAGGCGCGGTCGGTGGTGGTGGCCCGAGACCCGGAGACGGCGCGCTCCCGGCCCCTCACCGAGCCCGAACGCGAGGCCCTGGAGGCGGAACGAACGGAGTGACGTGGGACCTCCGCGCCTCACGGGTTCCGCTAGCCTGCCGGACCATGCTGGGCGAGCGCGAGGCCGTGGTCGTCGAGGTCAAGCCGTGGGACGTCCACGGCGTCGGCTACGTCGACGTGACCGTCGTCTACCCGGATCGGATGCTCGAGACGGCTCGCCTGGGCCCCGAGAGCGTCCCCGAGGACCTCGAGGCGGGGGAGCGCGTGATGGTGACCAAGGCGGTCAACATGATCGTCGGGATCCGCAGGGCCTGATGTACGTCTGGGCCTATCTCGATGGCGCCGGCGAGGAGATCGGGCGCTCGCCTCGGTTCGCCGCCGCCGACGAGGCCGAGGATTGGATCGGGTCGTCCTGGCCCGAGCTGCTCGAGAACGGGGTCCTGGCCGTCGTGCTGGTCGACCAGGACGGCGACAAGCGGCTGTATCGGATGGGCCTCGGCGCGGAGTAGCGCGCGCTAGGAGGTGGGGCCCTCGCCCCGCACCTTCTCCACGCCCGAGAGCGCCTCGCGCAGGTCCTTCAGCCACTCGTCTTGCCTCTGCGCGACCAGGCGCACGCACCACGCGAGCGCATGGCTTCGCGAACGCGCGACGCCCCCCTCCACGAGCGTGTCGAG
>DASUMC010000058.1:0-5962 GCA_036277855.1 Actinomycetota bacterium | reverse complement strand
TGCTCGTGAACGGGTACTGGGGTTTCGCCGCGACCGCCCGGCTGGAGCCCGAGGAGATCGACCGCACGGCCCGGCTCGCGGTCGAGATCGCGAAGGCCGCCGCGCGTCTCCCGATGGAGCCCGTTGTCCTGGCCCCGATCGAACCCGTGACCGGGACGTGGCACTCCCCGATGCAGGTGGACCCCTTCAACATCCCGCTCGAGGAGAAGGTCGCGATGCTGATGGAGGCGACCCGCCGGATGCAGTCGATCGAGGGGCTGGCGTTCGCCGAGGGCGGGATCGACCTGTTCCGCCGTCGGACGTTCCTCGCGACGAGCGAGGGCACGGCGATCGAGCAGACGACCGTCCAGTCGGGGGCGGGGATCGAGGCGACGGCGCTGGGCGACGGCGAGCTCCAGCGCCGCTCGTTCCCGAACTCGTTCCGAGGCCACATCGCGGCCGCCGGCTGGGAGCACATCCAGAAGCTCGGCCTGATCGAGGAGGCCGAGCGGACCGCGACCGAGGCCGTCGAGCTGCTCTCGGCGGAGGAGTGCCCGAGCGAGGTCACCACCCTCGTACTCGACTCGGGGCAGGTGGAGCTCCAGATCCACGAGTCGATCGGGCATCCGGTCGAGCTCGACCGGGTGCTCGGGATGGAGGAGGCCTACGCGGGGTCCTCGTTCGTCCGGCCCGAGGATCGCGGCTCCCTTCGGTACGCGAGCCCGCTGGTCTCGATCACGGCCGACGCGTCGCTGCCGGGCGGGCTCGGGTCGTTCGGCTGGGACGACGAGGGCGTCCCGGCGCAGCGGGTGCCGATCCTGGTCGACGGCGTGTTCGAGAACTTCATCTCGAGTCGGGAGACCGCGAGCGTCCTCGGGCTCACGTCGTCCGGTGCGATGCGGGCGGACGGGTGGGCGCACTATCCGCTGATCCGCATGACGAACATCTCGATCGAGCCGCGGGAAGGCTCGCTCGCCGACATCATCGGCGACACCGACGACGGGGTGTTCATGTCGACGAACACGTCCTGGTCGATCGACGACCATCGTGTGAACTTCCAGTTCGGGTGCGAGATCGGCTGGCGGATCGAGAAGGGCCGGCTCACGACGATGTATCGGAACCCGAACTACACGGGCATCACGACGGAGTTCTGGGGCTCGTGCGACGCCGTCGGCGGTCGCGAGGAGTGGACCCTGTGGGGAACGCCGAACTGCGGGAAGGGGCAACCCGGCCAGGTCGCGCGGGTCGGGCACGGCGCCGCGCCCTCGAGGTTCCGGGGCGTGCAGCTCGGGGTGCGCGGCTGATGAGGACGGGTCTCCTCGGCCCGGACGAGGTCCGCCGCATCGCCGACGGAGCCCTGAACCTGCCTCGCGCGGACGGTGTGGAGGTCCTGTTCATGCACGAGTGGGGCGGGCTCACGCGGTTCGCCTCGAGCTCGATCCATCAGAGCACGCACCGCGAAGACACGGGGATCCGTGTCCGCGTCGTGTCCGAGGGGCGCATCGGCGTCACGGCCACGAACGACTTCTCGCCCGAGGGTGCGATGCGGGCGGCCGAGAGCGCGCTCGAGATGGCGACCGTGGTCGCGCCCGACCCGCTGTTCCCCGGGCTCGCGCCGCCCGCGCCGACCCCCGAGCCCCAGGCGTTCGACGAGCCCACGGCCGAGACCACGCCATCCGAACGCGCCGAGGCCGTCGCCGAGCTGGTCGCGCGATGTCCCGAGCGGTTCACGGCCGCCGGCGCGTACGAGACGCTCGCCAGCGAGGTCGCGGTCGCGAACACCGAGGGCCAGTTCTGCTGGGCGCCCTCGTCGCAGGCCTCGGTGACGACGGTCGTGACCGGGCCCGACGGCGGGAGCGGCTTCGCGGAGATGTTCGCGGCCCGACGGGGCGAGCTCGACCCGGCGGCGGTGGGCAAGCGGGCCGCCGACAAGGCGGTCGCCTCGCGGTCGCCCCGCGACCTCGAGCCGGGCCGGTACACCGTGATCCTGGAGCCCGCGGCCGTCTCCACGCTCGTCGGCTTCCTGGCGTGGATCGGCTTCGGCGGGCGGTCGCTGTTCGAGGGGCGCTCGTGCTTCTCCGGCAAGCAGGGGCAGCAGGTGGCGGCCCCGATCGTGCGGATCTACGACGACGCCCTGTCCGATGGGACCCTCGGCCTGCCGTTCGACTTCGAGGGGGTGCCCCGGTCGCGCGTCGACCTGATCGAGGACGGGGTGTTCCGGTCCGGCGTCTACGACCTCCGCACGGCCAAGCAGGCGGGCACCACGACGACCGGCCACGCCCTGCCTCCGCCGAACCCCGAGGGTCCGTTCCCCCTGAACCTGTTCATGGCGCCGGGCGATGCCGACGTCGATCAGATGATCGCATCGACCGAACACGGGCTGCTGGTGACGCGGTTCCACTACACGAACGTCGTGCACCCGGTCGAGTCGACGATCACCGGGATGACGCGCGACGGGACGTTCCTGATCCGAGACGGCACGATCTCCCACCCCGTCAAGAACCTCCGGTTCACGCAGTCGATCCTCGAGGCGCTGAACGGCACCGAGATGATCGGGCGCGAGACCGAGCTCGCGAGCGAGTTCTTCTTCTCGGCCAGCCGCGTCCCCGCGCTCAAGGTCGAATCGTTCAACTTCAGCGGGCGTTCGGACCACTGAGGCCGCGCCCGCGGCCGTTCGGCATCGCTGGCCGCTCGGAACGGGCAGGCGTTAGGCTATCCCCCCCGACCGGAGGTAGCCACGATGCAGGTCCGCGACATCATGCACACCGACGTGAAGACCACCTCGCCCTCGGACACGTTCGAGCGGGTGGCGACCGTGCTGCGCGAGCACGGCATCTCCTCGGTCATCGTCATGGACGGCGCCACCCTCGCCGGCATCGTGACCGAGCGCGACCTGGTCAACCTCGTGGCCGAAGGCGGCGACCCGAAGTCGACGATGGTGTCCGAGCGCATGTCGACCGACCTGGACACGGTCGACCCGAAGACCGATATCGCCGAGGCGGCCGACCACATGGCTCGGCTGAAGATCCGTCACCTGCCCGTCGTGGTGGACGGCGAACTCGCGGGGATCATCTCGATCCGGGATCTGACCAATTGGGCCGTGCACGAGCTCACCTCGGGTCACGAGCTCCCCGACCTCGAGCGGAGCCACTCGGCGCTCTCGGCAGCCGCCGAGGTCAATCGCCCGGATCGGTAGGCCGCGCCCCCGCGGCGCGCTCGAACGGCTCCCGCGGGCGCTCCAGCGAGCCGAGCTGGGCGAGATCGCGGGGGAACAGGAGCGCGACCGTCCAGTCGGCCGCGATCTTGACCTTCCGGCCGAGCGTCGGCATCGCGTACAGGTGGTAGGAGCGGTGGGCGAACCAGGCCGGGAACCCGCGGAGCCGGACGCCCCGGATCGTCGCCACCCCCTTGTATCGGCCGAGCGAGACGACGGACCCGATCCCCCGGTATCCGAAGCGTTCCGGCGGGCGTCCCTCCAACACCGCCACGACGTTGCTCCCGAGCCGCTTCCCCTGCCGCATCCCGTGCTGAGCGGTGGGAGGCATCAGCCCCCCGCCGAGAAGATCCGGCACCGCCGCCGAGTCGCCGGCCGCCCACGCGTCCTCGACACCCTCGACGCGCAGGAACGTGTCGGTCCGGATCCGGCCCGTGACGTCGACGGGGAAGCCGGACTCGGCCGCGAGCGGGGACGGCTTGACGCCCGCGGTCCACACGAGCGTCTCGGCCGGGAACGCCTGCCCGTCGGACAGGCGGAGCACCCCGCCCTCCGCGGAGTCGAGCCGTGTGTTGAGCAGGACCTCGATCCCGCGTTCGCGCAGGCGCTCGATCGCGTAGTCGGCGAGGCTCGGTCCGATCTCGGGCAGGATCGAGCCGGCCGCCTCGACCAGGACCCACCGCATCTGGTCGGGTCGCAGGCTCGGATAGCTCTGGATCGCGTCGCGGGCGAGGTCCTCGAGCTCGCCCAGCGCCTCGACCCCCGCGTACCCCCCGCCGACGAACACGAACGTGAGCGCCGCTCGCCGGCGTTCCACGTCGTCGCTGACCGCGGCGAGGTCGAGCCGCGAGAGCACGTGGTTGCGCAGCCAGATGGCCTCCTGGATCGTCTTGAACCCGACCCCGTGCACGGCCAGGCCGGGGATGGGGAGCACGCGTGCCCACGAGCCGGGCGCGAGCACGACCACGTCGTAGCCGATCTCCACCTGCCGGCCGTCGGGGATGCGGACGCGCGCGGTGCGCTTGCCTTGGTCGAGGCGTGCCACCTCGCCGATCACGACCTCGCAGTGACGGAGCACGCGCCGGAGCGGGACGACCGCCGCCCGCGGATCGATCGTGCCCGACGCGACCTCGGGTAGGAACGGGTGGTACTGCATGAAGTTCTCGGGGTTGACGATCGTCACCCGGTGACCGAGGTCGACGGCTCGGCGCAGATGCAGGGCCGCGTAGAGCCCGGCGAACCCGGCGCCCACGACGAGGATCCGCTTGCCGGCCATACCTTGCCGATGCTACGGGGTGGGCGCCGCGGGCGATCCGCGGAGCGCCGCGTCACGCAACGCCACGAACGCCTTCGGATCGCAGAGCGAGCTCCCGAGCCGGACGGGGTCGTACCGCGACCCGTGGCAGTCCGAGCCGCCGGTCGCGATCAGGCCGAGCCGGTCGGCCAGCGCGCGGTAGCGCGCGCGATCCTCGGGGGTGTGATCGGGGTGGTCGACCTCGAGACCCCGCATGCCGGCCGCCGCCATGCGTTCGATCAACTCGTCCGGCACCGAGCTCTGATCGCCCCACATCCCGGGGTGCGCGATCGCGCACACGCCGCCCGCGGCGTCGATCAACGCGACCGCGTCGATCGGGTCGAGCGCGTGCTTGGCGACGTGCGCTGGCCCGCCGTCGCCGATGAAGCGCTCGAACGCCTCCTTCTCGATCTCGACGATGCCCGCCTCGACCATCGCCTGCGCGATGTGCGGGCGAACGATCGTGGCGTCCCCGGCGATCTCGCGGACACGTTCGAACGCGATCGGCAGCCCGAGCGCCCGCAGCTTGTTGACCATCAGCTCGCCGCGCCGGTAGCGGTCGTCGCGCAGCCGCCCGAGCTCGAGCTGCAGCGCGGGGTCCGCCGCGTGCATCCAGTAGCAGAGGATGTGGACGCTCGTCCCCAGGTACTCGGCGGAGAATTCGACGCCGGGCACGACCTCGACGCCGACCTCGACCCCGGTGGCGAGCGCCTCGGGCAGTCCGTCCGTCGTATCGTGGTCCGTCAGGGCTACCACCTGCAGGTCGCGCTCGGCGGCCAGGCGAACCAGCCCGGCGGGGCCGAACGTCCCGTCGGAGTGGGTCGAATGCGTGTGCAGGTCGATCCGGGTCATGCGGACGCCCATGCTGGCAGACGACCTCGAACCGCGTCACGCGCGCGCGACGTGCGCCCCCGTGATGTCCGCGACCGACCGCGTGCCGGCCAGGATCATCGTGTTCTCGAGCTCGGATCGCAGGATGCGAAGGACGTCCACCACGCCGTCCTCCCCCGCCGCCGCAAGGCCCCAGCACGTGGGGCGCGCGACCAACACGGCGTCCGCGCCCAGCGCGAGCGCCTTGAAGACGTCCGTCCCGCGTCGGAACCCGCCGTCGACCAGCACCGGCACTCGACCGCCAACGGCCTCGACGACCTCGGGGAGCACCGTGATCGGCGCGTGAACCGAATCGAGCTGACGGCCGCCGTGGTTCGACACGACGATCGCGTCGACGCCTGCCTCGACGGCGAGCAGCGCGTCCTCGGCGGTCAAGAGCCCCTTCACCACCAGCGGTACCGGAGCCGCCTCCCGGATCCACGCGAGATCGCCCCAGGTGAGGTCGGGAGCGAACGTGAGATCGTCCTGCGGCAGACCGATCGGCATGTCGAAGAGGTTCCTCGAATCCCGGTGGCGGAGGCCGCTGTCGGGAAAGTCCACCGTCAGGCACACGGCCGCGAACCCCGCCGCATGCACGCGGTGCA
>DASUMC010000057.1:0-7515 GCA_036277855.1 Actinomycetota bacterium | reverse complement strand
TGGTCGAGCGATCGGACGGGCTCGATCCGCGCCTCGAGCACCGACGTGGCGGTCCACACGCCGGCCGGGGCCAGGACCTCGCCCCGGGTGATGCGCGTGCGGTCGGCGGTGAGGTTGACCGCGACCCTCGAGACCGGCGAGGCGGTCCCGACATCTCGGTGATGCGTCTGCAGACCTCGGATCCGCGCCCGAGTCCCCGACGGCTGGAGCTCGACTTCCTCGCCCGTCTCGATCGGTCCGCCCGTGAGGGTTCCGGTGACGACGGTGCCGGAGCCCCTGATCGAAAAGACGCGGTCCACGTGCAGGCGCGGGCGGCCGCCGCGGTCGGGCTCGGGGGCGTCGGCGAGCATCGCGTCCAGTGCGCCGACGAGCTCGTCGAACCCCTCACTCGTCGTGGACGAGCACGCGACGATCGGCGCGCCCTCCAGGGCCGTGCCCCGGACGCGTTCGGTCACCTCGGCTCGGACGCGGTCCAGTCCGGCGGCGTCGACGAGATCGCGCTTGGTGAGCGCGATCACCGCCCCGTGCGACCCCAGGACGTCGACGATCTCGAGGTGCTCCTCCGACTGCGGCCTCCACCCCTCGTCGGCCGCGACGACGAACAGCACGAGGGGGACCGGTCCGACCCCTGCGAGCATCGTTCGGACGAACCGCTCGTGCCCCGGGACGTCGACGAAACCGAGTTCGCGTCCCGAGGGGAGCGTGCACCACGCGTACCCGAGCTCGATCGTCAGACCCCTGCGCTTTTCCTCGTCGAGACGATCTGGGTCCATCCCGGTCAACCGCGTGACCAGGCTCGACTTGCCGTGATCGACGTGGCCGGCGGTGGCCACGACCGACGGTCCGGGGTGATCCTGTGCGCCGGGCGCCGGGGCGCCCGCGCGTTCAGTCATCGGGCAGGTCGTCGCCCTCGAGCGCGTAGCGGACCGCCCGGACCAGATCGGGCATCGCGTCGGGCGGCACCGTCCGGAGATCGAGCAGCACGCCACGTTCGGTCACCCTGCAGAAGACCGAGGGCGAACCCGTGCGCAGCCGGGCCGCCATCGCGTTGGGCTGGGGGACCCGGATCTCGACGCCGAACGACGGGATGCCGGTCCCGGGCAGAGCGCCGCCGCCCACCGCCGACTCGCACGCGATCACGTGCGCGCCTTCGAGCTCGCCATCGAGCGCCATCGCCAGCTCGTCGGCCCGGCGCCGGACGTGCGTGGGCGGTTCGCGGAGCATCGTCCACACGGGCAGGCCCGAGCCCAGGCCGTGGGCATGCTGGGCCAGGACCGCCTCGAGCGCGGCCACCTGCATCTTGTCGATGCGCACGGCTCGAGCGATCGGGTGGCGCCGGAGACGCTCGATCAGCTCGCTCCGTCCGAGCACGATCCCCGCCTGTGGCCCGCCCAGGAGCTTGTCGCCCGAGAACACGATGAGGTCGGCGCCGTCCGCGAGCGCGTCCGTCGCGCTCGGCTCCCCCGTCGCCGCGCCCGGGACCCGTTCGAGCAGACCCGAGCCGAGGTCGTACAGGAAGGGGACCTTCGCCCGTCGCGCGATCCCGGCCAGGTCCTTGGCGCTCGGCGTCGAGGCGAACCCCACCACTCGGTAGTTGCTCGGATGCACCTTGAGGATCAGCGCCGTCTTGTCCGACAGCGCCGAACGGTAGTCCGACGCCCGCGTCCGGTTGGTCGTACCCACCTCGACGAGCCGCGCCCCGGATGCCGCCATGATGTCGGGGATCCGAAACTCGCCGC
Organism: Actinomycetota bacterium; assembly: GCA_036277855.1. Taxonomy (GTDB): domain Bacteria; phylum Actinomycetota; class UBA4738; order UBA4738; family HRBIN12; genus DASSJM01. The sequence continues at coordinate 5,776 of DASUMC010000057.1, read as the reverse complement.
CGATCTCGATCAGCTCGCCGCGCGAGACCAGGACGCCCTTGCCCCGCGCGAGCGAAGCGAGGGCGAGCAACAGGGCGGCCGCGCCGTTGTTCACGACCAGCCCGTCCTCGGCCCCGGTCATCGACGTGAGCAGGCGCTCGGCCCGGGTGGAGCGCCGTTCGCGCGCCCCGGTTCCGCGATCGACTTCGAGATCGACGTAGCCCTGTCCGGCCCGCGCGGCGGCGGCTGCGGCCCGTGCCGGCAGCGGAGCCCTGCCCAGACCCGTGTGCAGCACGACGCCGGTCGCGTTGATCACGCGGACGAGGCCCGCGGCGGTCGCCGACGCCAGCCCGAGCGCCCGCGCGAGGATCTCGTCGTCGGGCGGGGGCTGGGTGCCGCGCTGGGCGGCCTCCCGCACCTGCTCGAGCGTGACCGACAGCGCGTACTTGACCAGCGGCCGGCCGAAGGTGCCGCTCGCGCGCCGGCCCGGCTCGGAGCGCAAGAGCGCGTCGACCGAGGGGATGCGGCGGCGTGGTTCGGACCCGGTGCTCCCGATGGCGATCCCGGTTCGTTCGCGTTGGGCGCGGGCCATGGTGGGCAAGCCTACTACCGGCTCCCTCGTCGGCTCCCGGGCGTCCGGGCCGCGCTCGATGGTCGCTGCCGCCGGTCCGTGGCAGGATGGAGCCGGTGGATACCGAGGAACGCACCGCCTTCACCGCCGCCGCCGAGAACTGGATGGTTCGGGGCGGAGGTGTCGACATCGAGATCGTTCCCCAGGGGACGCTCGGCACCGAGGAGATGATCCTCAACATCGGGCCGCAGCACCCGTCGACGCACGGCGTGCTCCGGATCGTGCTGGAGCTCGACGGCGAGGTCATCACGCGCGCCGAACCCGTCATCGGCTACATGCACCGCGGAGCCGAGAAGCTCGCCGAGTACCGGGACGCGCGGCAGGTGCTCGTGTTGATGAACCGCCACGACTGGCTTTCGGCGTTCAACAACGAGCTCGGCTGGATCATCGCGGTCGAGCGGCTCGCGGGGATCGAGGTCCCCGAACGGGCGCAATGGATCCGCACGATGCTCGCCGAATGGAACCGCATCCTGAACCACCTGATGTTCATGGGCTCCTACCCCCTCGAGCTCGGCGCGATCACCCCGATCTTCTACGCGTTCATCGAGCGCGAGCTGATCCAGGGGCTGATGGAATCTGCGACGGGAGGGCGGATGCACTTCTCCTTCGTGCGTGCGGGCGGCCTGAAGGACGACCTGCCCCACGGGTGGCTGAGGCACTCCGCCGACGTGCTCAAGCAGGTGCGAGCCAAGCTGAAGGACTTCGACAACCTCGTGATGGGCAACGAGATCGTGTTCGCGCGCACCAAGGGGATCGGGGTGATCTCGCCGGAGACGGCGATCGGGTACGGATGCTCGGGGCCCGTCCTGCACGCGAGCGGCGTCGCGATGGACCCGCGCAAGGACGAGCCGTACGCGAGGTACGACGAGGTCGAGTTCGACGTGCCGGTCGGCCGCAACGGCGACTCCTACGACCGCCTGTGGGTCCTGGTCCAGCGGATGCACGAGTCCTGCGCGATCATCGAGCAGTGCATGGAGAAGCTGCCGGCGGGCGACTACATCGCCGGCAAGCTACCGAAGAAGCTTTCGCTCGACGGCGAGACCTACGTGCGCACCGAGAACCCGCTCGGGATGATGGGCTACTACGTCGTCGGGAACGGGAAGAAGGAGCCGTACCGGCTCAAGATGCGGACCCCGTCGTTCTCGAACGTCTCGGTCCTGCCCGCGCTGCTGCCGGGCTCGCTCGTCCCGGACCTGATCGCGCTCCTGGGCTCGATCTTCTTCGTGGTCGGCGACATCGACCGCTAGCTAGGTCTGGCGGTTGAACCACACGCCGCCGGGCCCGTGGTAGCTCGTCCCCTCTCCCCAGACGCCGATCGTGTGCCCGTCGCTGGTGATCGCGATCTCGCCGTAGTCCCCGTACGCCTCGTCGAACCCCGTCGGATGCTTGTAGACGGTGCCCGACGTCGCGTCCGAGAGCTTCTCTCGGGAGCTCCAGGTGGCCCCGAGATCGTCAGTCGTGCGATACCAGACCTGCCAGCGCTGGTTCCGCTGGGCCATGAACCACACGCGAACCATGTCGTCGCCCTCGCCGGCGGCCGCGGGGAACGCCGAGTTCGCGCCGTCCTTCGAGAGCGGGACGCGGTCGCTCCACGTGATCCCGCCGTTGTTCGAGGAGCGCGCGTAGACGGTCTGGGGACCGAAGTGCCGGCTCGCGCCGTTGTAGACGATCACCAGGTCGCCGTCGGCATCGGCGGCGAGCGCCGGCCCGCTGTCGTAGAAGTCCCCGTAGCACGAGCGCGAGGTGCACTCGCGCCCGAGCTCGAGCTCGTCGACCGCGAGCTCGTCCCACGTGGCGCCCTCGTCGTGCGACCGGAACACGTGGATCCGTTGCACGCCCTCGGCCGCGTCGTGCGGTCCGGAGTAGGTGAAGCTGATCTGAGAGAACACGACGACCCCGTTCGGGAGCACGGCGCCGCCGTAGTCGAAGTAGTACCGATCGCTCTCGGTGATCTTGGTCGTGGACCATGTGGCGCCGCCGTCATGCGACGCCGACGCGTACGCGTCGCCGCCGGTCGGGCCGTTGAACTGCACGTAGACGTCCTGCCCGTCGTCGCTGATCGCCAGGTTCGGCTTGTCGCCCCACTTGACGTCGGGGTGGATGAAGGTGGGCTTCGACCACGTCGCGCCGTGGTCGGTCGAACGGGCGAACTGGATCTTGAACCCGTTCATCCACACCGCGAAGACCTCCCCCGTGTCGGGCACGACCTCGATGAGCGGGTCGAATTGCCCCCCGATGCCCTTGCAGCGGCACAGGAAGCGCTCGGGCTGCCAGGTCGCCCCGCCGTCGTCGGAGACGTGGAGGATCATCGCGGGGTCGGGGCAGCCGTTCGCGCACGCGCCCCGACCGCCGTAGCGGTTGTGCAGGATGTAGACGAACGGGGCGTTCGGGTCAGCGGCTACCGCCGGCTCCCAGTCGTTGCCCCTGCGGTTCACGATCCGCTGGCCGGCCCAGCCGGGGGAGGGGACGCGGCGAACGGGTTCGACGATGCCGAGGGTCCCCGCCTCGGTCGCGGCCTCGAGGGCCTCGGTCCGCTCGTCGAGGACCTCCTGCTGCTCGGCGATCTCCTCGGCCAGAGCCTCGTCGATGGGCTCGTCCGCGCGGGCCCGCGGCGAGCTCGGCGCCCTCGTGGACGTGCAGGCGGACAGGACGAGGGTGACCAGCGCGACGGCGACGATCGCGATGCGGACCATGGCTGCGGGGAGGCGGGGAAGCGACATCCCCGAAACCTATCGCACCTCCGGCCGCCCGGCGCCGGTGCGCGCCCGCGTGAGCCACGGCGGCTCGGGCAACCCCGCGGTCGCGAGGACCAGCCACCAGAACCCGCCGAACCCCGCGGGGTCGGCGAGCAGGCTCGCGCGGCTGCGCTCCTCCCAGACGCGCACGGCCTCGCTGCCGCGCCCCGCCTGCTGGAGCGCCGACTGCGTCGTCCGCATCGTCCGCTCCCATCGATCGTGCCCGAGGGCCCGCAGGGCGGCTCGCTGCGAGACGGGTTCGAACGCCCGCAGGCCGAGCGAGCGCGCACGCTCGGCGACCATCGAGACGTCGACGCCCGCGGTGATGTCGGCGCCACCGGGATCCGTGAAGACGTCGGCGACCTCTCGGTGGTCGCGGTACCCGTGGACCGGTCCGGCCGGTCCCTCCACGCTGCCGTAGTCGATCAGCAGCACATAACCGCGCCGGAGCACCGGCACCAGCGTCTCGAGCAGGGCGAACGCCCCGACCGGGACGGTCGTGTCCTCCCCCGGCTCGAGCGGCGGCGGCCGAACCCAGGCGTTCGGCCACGGCACCTCGATCTCGACGAGCGACCCGCCGCGCAGGCCCACGCGGACCTCCTTCGGGCCATCGGGTCGCCAGCGGACCGGGACGAACGCCAGGTTGTCGAGGACCTCGTTCGCCACGATCACGCCGTCGAACACGTCCAGGTCGGAGACCGCGGACGCCGTCGCGAGCCCTCGAGCGGCAAGGGCGCCCCGCGCCCCTGGGCTGATCTCGACGCCGGTGTACGCCGGTCGCGGGGCGGGGAGCTCGGCGAACGCGGACAGCAGGGAATCGGCCAGCGTGCCGTTGCCGGCGCCGAGCTCGACGATCGGGAGCGGCTCGATCTCGCCGAGGCCGAACCACGCGTCGAGCAGCGCATCGCGGAGGCAGTGCGCGAACACGAACGGGTGCACGTGCGGGCTCGTCACGAAGTGCCGGTCCGGGCCGATCGGCGGGGCCTCGAAGAACCCGCCCGGGCCGTACAGGGCGATCTCCATGTACTCGTCGAAACCGATCGGTCCGTGGTGCTCGATCGCCGCACGCACGCGGCGCGCGACCTGCTCGCTCATGCCGACAAGCCTAGTGACCGGTGGCGGGGTCGCCGCGACCGGCGGATGTCGCTGGTGCGGGTGCATGCGAGGATGCCGCTCGTGAACGATGGGATCCGTGAGGCCGCGTCGGCCGTGGTCGCGCGCGACGGCGAGGAGGGGCTCGAGGTGGTGGTGCTGGAGCGTGGCGCCGCGAGCCGGTTCCTCCCCGGCTACGTGGCGTTCCCCGGGGGTTCGACCGACGAGGAGGACCGGGAGCTCGCCCGGCGCTGGTTCGGGACGCCGGAGGAGGCTCGCCGCGCGTGCGCGGTGCGCGAGCTCGTCGAGGAGGTGTCGTTCGTCCTCACCCGGACGGGCCTCGCGCAGGGCGACCGGCTCGACGCGATCGATACGGCCCCGCCCTCGGCCGGACAGCTGCCAGAGCTCGCCCACTGGGTCGCGCCGCCGCGGGTCACCGTGCGGTTCGACGCGCGGTACTTCGCGGTCCGCGCGCCGGCGGGGATCGAACCCGTGCCGGACGGCGGCGAGACGGCGGACGCCTGGTGGGTCTCGCCGGCCCGCCTCCTGCAGGAGTGGACGGCCGGCCGTCGCCTGCTGTACTGGCCGACCTTCTTCACCGTGACCGAGATCTCGGGGTGCCGCTCGGTCGACGAGCTGTTCGGCCTGCGGATCCGCACGCGGGAGCCCGACGACGACGAGCTCGAGCGGTTGCCTCGCTCGACGTTCTGGCAGGACTGATCGCGATGCGTGTGACGCGCGTCCTGGCGCCGAACCCCGGGATCCGCGAGCTCGAGGGGACCAACACCTGGATCGTGGGCGATGCGCCGGCGATCGTTGTCGACCCGGGACCCGACGACCCGGGTCACCTGGTCGAGGTCGCACGGACCGCGGGGGCGATCGGTGCGATCGCCCTGACCCACGACCACCCGGACCACGCGCCGGGCGCCATCCCGCTGGGGACGATGACCGGGGCGCCGGTGTTCGCGGCTCGGCCGGCCGAGGGGATGGAAGGGATCCGCGACGGCGAGCAGGTGTCGGCCGGCTCGCTCCTCCTGTCGGTCGTCGGCACGCCGGGCCACGCGCCCGATCACGTCGCGTTCTTCGAGGCGCGCACGGGCTCGCTGTTCACGGGGGATGCCGTGCTGGGACGGGGCACCAGCGTCATCGATCCGCCCGAGGGCGATCTCACCGCCTACCTGCGTTCGCTGCGCCGCATGCGCGAGCTGGCGCCGAGGACGATCTACCCCGGACACGGACCGGTCGTCCTGCGCGCGCTCGCCAAGCTCGACGAGTACCTCGACCACCGGGCGATGCGCGAGGGGCAGGTCCTGTCCGCGTTGGGCGACGCGTCGCGCAC
>DASUMC010000056.1:0-4277 GCA_036277855.1 Actinomycetota bacterium | reverse complement strand
GGAGCTGGCGGTGGAGGCCGGCCTGCCTCGCGCGATCCTGATCAACAAGCTCGACCGCGAACGCGCGTCGTTCGAGCGGACCCTGGAGCAGCTCGTGCAGTCCTTCGGCACCCAGGTCGCGCCGCTCGAGCTTCCGCTCGGAGAGGAGCACGACTTCGAGGGCGTCGCCGACCTGTTGGGGCGCAAGGCGTACCGCTACGGCAGCGGGCCGAACGCGACCGAAGGCGAGTGGCCCGACGACATCTCGGGCAAGGCCGACCCCTTCCGCGAGAAACTGATGGAGGCGGTCGCCGAGTCCGACGACGCGTTGATCGAGAAGTACCTGGAGGAGGGCGAGCTCTCCGAGGACGAGGTCGTCCACGGGGTCAAGCGGGGGTTCGCGGAGGCGAGGATCGCGCCGGTCCTGTGCGCGGCGGCGGCGCGGCCCCTCGGTGTCGATCGCGTGCTCCAGTTCGTCGCCGACGAGTTCCCCTCCCCCATCGACCGCGGTTCGCTCACGGTGGTCACCAAGGGGGGCGAGGAGAAGGAGCGAGCCTGCGACCCCGGCCAGCCGCTCACGGCGTACGTGTTCAAGACGGTGTCCGACCCCTACGTCGGCCACATCACGATGTTCCGGGTGTTCTCGGGCACCATGCGTCCGGACTCATCGGTGTTCAACGCAACGAAGGGCACCGAGGACCGGATCGGCCAGCTGTTCGCACTGCGGGGCAAGGAACACGAGACGCTCTCCGAGGTGCCGGCGGGCGACATCGCGGCCGTCGCCAAGCTCGCGCACACGACGACCGGGGACACGTTCGCGACCAAGGACGACCCGGTGACGCTGCGGCCGATCGAGATGCCGGAGCCGCTGCTCGCGTTCGCGATCACGCCGAAGACCAAGGGCGACGAGGACAAGCTGTCGACCGCCCTCTCACGCCTACGGGAGGAGGATCCGACGCTCCGGATCGAGCGCTCGGACGAGACCCACGAGACCGTGATGTACGGGATGGGCGAGGCCCACCTCGACGTCCAGATCGAGCGGATGAAGCGCAAGTTCGGCGTCGAGGTGAGCACGTCTCCCGCGAAGATCGCGTACCGCGAGACCGTCCGGGGGCCGGGCAAGGGCGTCGGACGACACGTGAAGCAGACCGGTGGGCACGGTCAGTACGCGATCTGCAACATCGAGATCGAACCCCTCCCCCGCGGCGAGGGGTTCGAGTTCGTCGACAAGATCTTCGGAGGCGCGATCCCGAACACCTTCATCGGCTCCGTCGAGAAGGGCGTCGTCAAGACGATGCAGTCCGGCGTGATCAGCGGCAACCCCATGGTCGACATCCGCTGCACGCTCGTCGACGGCAAGTTCCACAGCGTGGACTCGTCCGACATGGCCTTCCAGCTCGCGGGTGCGCTCGCGTTGAAGGAGGCGGCTGCCGCGGCCGGGGTCGTCCTGCTCGAGCCGATCGTCGAGGTCGACGTCGTCGTCCCCGAATCCCACACCGGCGACATCATGGGCGACCTCAACGCCAAGCGCGCCAAGATCCAGGGCGTCGAATCGGCGGGCTCCGGAAAGCAACGCGTCAAGGCGCTCGTTCCGCAGGCGGAGGTCGCGCGCTACTCGATCGACCTGCGTTCGATGACCGGCGGACGGGCGGCGTTCACGATGCACTTCTCCCACTACGAGGAGGTGCCGTCCCACCTCGCCGACAAGATCATCGCCGCGGCACAGCAGGAGAAGGAGGAGGCGCGGAAGTAGCGCTGACGGCCTAGAGCACCTCGGCGAGGAACCCGAGGACGACGTGATTGAACTCGTCGGCTCGGCGCAGGTTGATCACGTGATCGGTGTCCGGGATGCGGACCAGACGGGCATTCGGGATCGCGGCCGCCATCGCCGTGCACATCGGGTCCATCTCGGGCGGATCGTGATCCGCGGGCAGGACGAGCGTCGGCACCGCGATCTCACCGAGTCGCTCGAACGCCGGCGGGTCGAGCCGCTCGCGGGCGCTCTCGTCCATCGTGAGCTCGTGCAGGTTGTCGAACGCGATCTCGCGTATCCTCCGGCCCGCCTCGTCCTCGGTGCCGAGCGTGGCCCACATCGTCTGCAGCCGCAGGTCCTGCGCGAGTTCGAGGTCACCCGCCTGGATCGCCAGGTCGATCGACGGCTCGCGCTCGGCGTACCAGGCCTCCCATGCGGACTCCTGCTCGGGCGTGCCCTGGAAGCCGTCGACGCCCGCGGCGACGAGCACGAGCGCGAGGACCGGATCTGGATGCTCGAGCGCGAAGTCGACCTCGTTCGTGCCGCCCATCGAGCAGCCCACCAGCGCCCCCCGATCGATCCCGGCGTCGTCGAGCACCGCGAGGAGATCTCGGACGTGCGAGTAGGCGACCCCGGGCTCGGGTCGCGTGGATCGGCCGTACCCGCGAGCGTCGTACCGAAGCACGTGGTATCGGTCCGCGAACAGCTCGAACTGCGGGTCCCACGTCCGGCAATCCCACAGGCCCGGATGCAGGAACACGACCGCCCGGCCGTCACCGGCTTCTTCGACGTAGAGCCGTGCGCCGCCCTCGGTCTCGACGAACCTCGAACGTTCGCCCATCGCACTCACCCCTCGAAACGCGGGCGGAGCCGGGCGTACGTCTCCTCGAGGAGCTCGGGTAGGACGCGGGTCTCGCCGACGACCGGCATGAAGTTCGTGTCGCCGTTCCAGCGGGGCACGACGTGCCAGTGCACGTGATCCGGGATGCCGGCTCCGGCCACGCGCCCGAGGTTCATGCCGAGGTTGAAGCCGTGCGGCTCGGTCTCCGCCTGGAGCGCGCGGATCGAGCGCACGAGCAGTGTGTCGACCTCCGCGAACTCCGCGGTCCCGAGATCGACAAGGTCGCCGACGTGCCGGAACGGGGCGACCATCAGATGCCCCGGGTTGTACGGGTACGAGTTCAGGATCACGAACGCGAGCTCGCCGCGTACGAGGATCCCCGTCCGCTCGTCGTCGTTCTCGGCGGGGAGGTCGCAGAAGATGCAGCCCGCGTCGTCGCCCTGTTCCTTGGCGGCCTGGATGTACGCCATCCGCCAGGGCGACCAGATGCGATCCACGCCGTCCCCCGGCGTCCTCGCCTCAGCCGCCGAACCGCGACTGCGACAGGCGCTTGGAGGCCGCCTCGTCCACGAGCGCGGCCGCGAAGTCGTCGAACGGCACGCCCTTGATCTCGACGCCCTCCCGATCGCGCACGGTGAGCTCGCCCGACTCGATCTCCTTGTCGCCGATCACGAGCACGTAGGGGGCCTTCGCGAGCTGCGCGGCGCGGACCTTCTTGCCGACGGTCTCCCCGCTCTCGTCCACGGCGGGACGCAGCCCGACTGCCCGCAGGAGTGAGGCGAGCTCCCGCGCATGCTCGAGGTGACGGTCGGCGACCGGCACCAGGCGCACCTGCTCGGGCGCGAGCCAGAGCGGGAATGCGCCGGCGTAGTGCTCGATCAGTACGGCGCTGAAGCGCTCGATCGACCCGAGGATCGCGCGATGGACCATCACCGGACGGTGCCGCTGGTTGTCCTCGCCGACGTACTCCATCTGGAACCGTTCGGGCAGGCCGAAGTCGCACTGCACGGTGGTGAGCTGCCACAGGCGCCCGATCGCGTCCCGGAAGTGGAAGTCCACCTTGGGCCCGTAGAACGATCCCTCGCCCTCGGCGACCTGGAACTCGAGCCCGCTGCGTTCGAGCGCATCGCGCAGGGCGCCGGTCGCGCGCTCCGCCATCTCGGGCGTCACGATCGACTCGCCCGGCAGCGTGGAGAGCGTGACCACCGGCTCGGTGAACCCGAAGGTGCGATGGATCTCGAGCGTGAGCTCGAACACGCCGAGGATCTCGTCGACCAACTGATCCTCGCGGCAGATGATGTGCGAGTCGTCCTGGGTGAACCCGCGCGCCCGCAGGAGCCCGTGGACGACGCCGAGCCGCTCGTACCGGTAGACACCCCCGAGCTCCGAGAGCCGGATCGGCAGCTCGCGGTAGGACCGGATCTGCGACTTGTACACGAGCACGTGGAGGGGGCAGTTCATCGGCTTGACGAAGTAGGCGGGGTCACCCTCGTGCCGCATCTCCGGGTACATCAGGTCCGCGTACTTCTCCGTGTGCCCCGAGGTGTCCCACAGCTCGCGGCGCGCGAGGTTGGGCGTCACGACGGGTTCGTAGCCGCGCGCGAGGTGCAGGTCGCGCACGTAGTCCTCGAGCTGCTTGCGGAAGATCCCGCCCTTCGGATGCCAGACGGCGAGGCCCGGCCCGAGCTCCTCGGGGAAGGAGAA
>DASUMC010000055.1:0-3628 GCA_036277855.1 Actinomycetota bacterium | reverse complement strand
GAGTCGAACCCGTCCATCTCGACCAGCAGCTGGTTGAGCGTCTGCTCGCGCTCGTCGTGCGCGCCGAACCCCGCCCCGAGCGCGCCGCCCCGGCCCTTGCCGATCGTGTCGATCTCGTCGAGGAACACCAGCGCGGGAGCCTTCTCCTTGGCCTGCTGGAACAGCTCGCGGACCCGCGCGGCGCCCAGGCCCACGAACATCTCGACGAACTCGGAGCCCGACATGAAGAAGAACGGCACGTTGGCCTCGCCGGCGACCGCGCGGGCGAGGAGGGTCTTGCCGCATCCCGGAGGCCCGAGGAGCAGCACCCCCTTCGGGATCCGGCCGCCGAGCCGCTGGTACTTCTTGGGGTTGCGGAGGAACTCGACGATCTCCTTGAGCTCCTCCTTCGCCTCGTCCACCCCCGCGACGTCGGCGAACGTCGTCTTCATCTCCTTGCGGTCATAGATCTTGACCTTGTTCCGGCCGAGGTTCAGCGCGGCTCCCGCCTGCGCGCCGCTTATCCGGCGCACGAGGAAGAACCAGACCAACCCGAGCAGCAGGATCGGAACGACCCACGCAAGCAGGATGGTCTGCAGGCCGCTGGGGGTCTCGCCCGTGTAGTTGATCCCGGCCGCGTCGAGCTGGTCGGTCAGCGTCGAGGTCCCCTGCAAGATCGGGGGGATCGTGGTGTTGAAGTCCACCGTCCCGGTCGAGTCCTCGTACCGTCCCGAGACCGTGGTCTGGCTGATCTCGAGCGTCCCGACGATCTGGCCGGCCTCGACCCGTTCGAGGAAGTTCGAGTAGTCGATCGTGTGCGGGCGAGGGGACGTGAGGAACTGGAACGTGATCAGGATCAGGACGAAGACCACGGCCCAGACCCACGGCGACGAGCGCACCCGACGAGGTCCGCTGGGCGTTCCACCTCCCAGGTCGAACCCCTGCCAGCGTCCGCGTTTGCCGTCGTTGTTCGCCACTGACCTCCCATCTTCCCATCGAAGTTCGCCGAACGACATGCGGAGGGTTGGAGGTCCCGGTCGTTGCGGGATACTGAGGGCTCGCCCGGCGACCGAGCCGGGCCAGACGCAGAAGCGAGACGCGGCCCAAGAAGCGGGCCAAGGGAGCAGAAAGGAGGATCGGCGGTGGCGCGGAGCCCGGTGGCGCCTCCGGAGGATCCCGCACTTCGTGAGCGGTTCGAGCGCGAGGTCCTCCCGTTGCTGCCGAACCTGTACGGGGCCGCCCTCCGGATGACCCGGAACCCTCAGGACGCCGAGGATCTCGTTCAGGAGACGTACCTCCGCGCCTACCGGGGCTTTTCCGGCTTCCGAGAGGGCACGAACCTGCGGGCCTGGGTCTACCGGATCCTGACCAACACGTTCATCAACTCCTACCGCAAGAAGCAGCGCGAGCCCCTGACCGTGCCCGACGACGACACCTCGGACTGGTACCTCTACGACAAGCTCGGGGCCTCGAACGTCGAGGCGTCGGCGGAGTCCGAGGTGCTCGAGAAGATCCCCGACGAGGACGTGCAGCGGGCGCTGGAGGACCTGCCCGAGGGGTTCCGGATGGCCGTGCTGCTCGCCGACGTCGAGGGGTTCAGCTACAAGGAGATCGCGGAGATCATGGACGTCCCGATCGGGACCGTGATGTCCCGTCTGCACCGGGGAAGGAAAGCCCTGCAGAAGGCGTTGTGGGAAACGGTACGGGAGCGAGGACTTGTCACCGACTGACTGCGAACACGTGCTGAAGCAGATCGAGCTCTACCTCGACGGGGAGCTCGTCGCTTCGATGCGCGTCGAGATCGAGCAACACCTGGGCGGCTGCGACTCATGCACCGGTCACGCCGAGTTCCAGCGCCGGCTCACGGAGGTCCTGCGGTCCAAGTGCGGATGCGACCAGGTGCCACCCGAGCTCGTCGAGCGGCTGCGGGCGGTGCTCGATCGGCCCCACGCTCACCCTTCCTAGCCCTCGGGTCGCCCACCAGGTGTCGCCCGGGGGCGCGCGATCGGGGGACCGAACCCCTCGCCCGTGAGCGTCGAATCGGGAACGTGACCAAGGGATCCCGGCCCGGCAACCTGCCCTCCCCGTCCCGGACCCTCGAGCGCGGGCGGGTCTGCGCGCACGAGGGATGCCGGACGACGCTCTCGGTCTACAACGAGGGCGCCTTCTGCTGGCAGCACGCCGACGTCGTCTTCCCGAACCACCGCGGCAAGCGGCTGAAGAACGACCGCGCCTGACGCGCGGTCGCACGAGACATCCCGCGCACCCTCCCTCGCGTGGGATCGGAGAACGGTCCGGTTTCCCGGACCGTTCTCCTGTATCCATCTCCTACGTTCGGCTCCCGACGCTAGGATGCATCGCCGGGAACGGCGCCCGCGACCGACATCTGGACCGCCGTGAGGCGAGGAGGGCGCCAGGAGGGATGATGGACGAGCTCGGGAACATCCTCGGCGTGTGGGCACACCCCGACGACGAGGCGTACCTCGCGGCGGGGATCATGGCTCGCGCCGTTCGGAACGGCTCGCGCGTCGTCTGCGTGACCGCCACCCGAGGCGAGGGCGGGTCGATGGACGAGGAGAGGTGGCCTCCCGAGTCCATGGGCGAGGTCCGAACCAGGGAGCTCGAGCTGAGCCTGCAGATCCTGGGCGTCGACGAGCACGTCTGGCTCGACATGCGCGACGTCGACATGGACACGGGTCTGCCCGACGAGGGCTACGGCCGGATCCGCGAGATCGTCGCCGACGTCCATCCGGACACGATCCTCACGTTCGGACCCGACGGGATGACCGGGCACGCCGCCCACAAGGACGTATCGGCCTGGGCGACCAAGGCGCTGGATGAGGTGGGCAAGCCGGGTTCGAAGGTGCTGTACGCGACGGTCACGCCGGAGTTCGCGTCCGAGATCCTCCCGGTCTGGGAGCCGTTCGATGTCTTCCGACCGGGAACCCCACCGATCACCCCGCGCGACGAGCTTGCCGTTTACTACGAGCTGTCCGGAGACATCCTGGCGCTGAAGGTGAACGCGATCAACGCGCACGTGAGCCAGGTCGAGGCGATCGTAGAGGCGGTCGGGCCAGAGCTGTGGTGGAGGCAGATGTCGATCGAGGCGTTCCGACCGGGGGAGGAGCGAACGTGAGCGAGATCTCGCTCGGGTTCCTGGGCTCCGGCGAGTTCGACCCGTGGTCCGAGCCCGTCGAACGGTGGTTGCTCGCCCGATCCCGGACCCCCAACGGCCCCGTGCTGGTGTGCGCGACGGCGGCCGCGCACGAGGGCGAGGCATCGTACGACGGCTGGGCCAACAAGGGTCTCGAGCATTACGGCTCGCTCGGGATCGCGGCCGAGGTCCTCCCGCTCAAGACCCGCGAGGACGCGCATCGCGACGAGGTGGTCGAGAGGCTGGACGGCGCCTCGGCGATCTTCTTCTCGGGCGGTAACCCGGCCCGGCTCGCCCAGGTGGTGGTCGGGACGCCGTTCTGGGCCGCCCTGCAGGCCGCGATCCGCGCCGGCTTGCCGTACGCGGGGTGCAGCGCGGGCGTGGCGTGCCTCACCGAGAAGACGTACGACTCGGACAGCCAGGACTTCGACTCGATCTGGGCCCCGGGCATCGGGTACGTGCGGGACACGCTGTTCGGGCCGCACTGGGACATCG
>DASUMC010000054.1:0-3026 GCA_036277855.1 Actinomycetota bacterium | reverse complement strand
CCATCCAACCCGACGATCGTCTTCGTCCATGGGTTCAGCCTCGACATGACGACCTGGCACTACCAATGGACCGGCCTGTCCGACCGCTACCGGTGCGTCCTGTTCGACTTCCGTTCGCACGGCCGAAGCGCGAGGTCGGCGAGCGGCGACCTGTCGCCGCTCGCGTTCGGCCACGACCTCGCCGCCGTGCTGGCGGCGGTCGGGGCCAAGCCGGTGCTCCTGGTCGGGCACAGCATGGGCGCGATGTCGATGCTGGCGATGGCCGAGACCCAGCCCGAACTGTTCGGGGACCCGGTCGCGGGGGTGGTGTTCGTGGGCTCGGCCGCGAGCGATCTCGTCCGGGGCGCGTTCGGCTCGGTCACCGAGCTCCTTCGGCCTCGTCTCGGTTCGCTGCGGCAGGCGGCGGGGCGCGTGAACATGCTCCGGCGGTACGTGCTGTCGAGCCCCGCAGACATCGCCCAACTGATCGCTCGCGCGACGCAGTTCGGACCCGACGCCTCGCCCCACCTGGTCCGCTACGTGGTCGGGCTCGCCGCCCGCGCCCCCTCCGAGGTCTGGACCGACGGCCTCGCGGGGCTGATGGAGCTGGACCTGCGTCACGCGGTCCAGCACATCGCCGTCCCGGCGATGGTCCTGGTGGGCGAGGAGGATCGGATGACACCGCCGTCGTCCTCGGTCGCGCTCGCCGGCGAGCTCCCCGAGGGCCGCCTCGAGGTGATCCCGCGGGCCGGCCACTTCCCGATGATGGAGGCGCACGAGGAGTTCAACCGGCGTCTGGCGTCGTTCGCCGTCGAGGTGCTTCGGCCGCGCGGGGGTCGGCGGAAGAGCGCATGAGCGAACCCGAGGTGCGGGCGTGATCACGCGGGTGCGGGGGATCCGCGTCGGCCATGTGACGGACCTGACCGGGATCACGGGATGCACGGTGGTCCTGTGTCCGCCCGGGACCAGCGGGTCGGTGGACGTGAAGGGCGGTGCCCCGGGGACCCGGGAGACCGACGCGATCCGGCCGGGGACGTCCGTCAACGAGATCCACGCCGTGCTCCTCACCGGCGGGAGCGCCTTCGGCCTGGCCGCGGCGGGCGGGGTCGCGCGTTGGCTCGAGGAGCGCGAGATCGGGTTCGACACGGGGGTGGCGCGCGTCCCGATCGTGCCGGCGGCCGTGTTGTTCGATCTGGGGATCGGCGACGCGTCGGCTCGACCCGACGAGGCCGCGGGATACGCCGCCTGCGAGGCGGCGGCCGAGGGCGACGTCGAGGAGGGGAGCGTCGGGGCCGGGACGGGCGCCACCGTCGCCAAGCAGCCCGACCCGGCCGCGGGCTGGAAGGGCGGCGTCGGGAGCACGTCGATCGAGGAGGGCGAGGTCGTGGTCTCGGCGATCGCGGCCGTGAACGCGCTCGGGACCGTGGTGGACGAGGACGGCGCGCCGATCGCCGAGAACCGGAACCCCGGCGCCGAGCCCCAGCGGTGGCCGGGCGCGAACACGACGCTCGTGGTCGTCGCCACGAACGCGGGGCTGTCCAAGGAGCGGGCGCAGCTCCTCGCGCAGGCCGGGAACGAGGGGCTCTCGCTCGCGGTGACGCCCGCGCATACGATGTGGGACGGCGACACCGTGTTCGCGATCGCCACCGGGGAGGTCGAAGCGCCCCAGCGGGACCTCGAGGCGATGGCGTCGCGGGCGGTGGCCGACGCGATCCGACGAGGCGTCCGTGCGGCCGGTCCGCTGGGTGGCGTCCCGGCGATCGGGCCAACGAATGGGCCAACGAAGGGGGAGGCGGGATGAGAACGTTGGCGGAGGCGGCGCTCGACGCGTCCACCTGTACCAAGTGCCGGCTTTCGCAGGGGCGGACCCAGGTCGTGTACGGGGTCGGCGATCCGAGCGCGGACCTGATGTTCGTCGGGGAGGCGCCCGGCTTCCACGAGGACAAGCAGGGAGAGCCGTTCGTGGGTGCGGCCGGTCAGCTGCTGAACCAGCTCCTGAGCGAGATCGAGATCCCGCGAAGCGACGTCTACATCAACAACGTGATCCTGTGCCGGCCGCCCGGGAACCGGGACCCGCTCCCGGACGAGCTCGACGCATGCAAGCCGTGGCTCGACGAGCGGATCGAGATCATCGATCCCGCGGTGGTCGTGACGCTCGGGAACTGGGCGACCCGGTACATCCTGGGACGGCAGGTCTCGATCAGCCGCGTACGCGGTCAGCGGTTCCCCTGGAACGGCCGGACCGTCATCCCCACGTTCCATCCGGCGGCGGTGCTTCACGGCGGAGGCCAGGCCTCCAACCAGATGACCGCGCTCCGGGCCGACTTCCGGGAGATCCGTGCGGCGCTCGCCGAACGCCCCGTGCCCGCCGAGGAACAGCTCGGCCTGTTCTGATGCATCTCGAGCTCCGCGCGGCGACGGCCGAGGAGACCCGTTCGATCGGCGGGGCCATCTCGCCGTTGCTGTCGCAGGGCGACGCGATCGCCCTCGCGGGTGAGCTCGGTTCGGGCAAGACCACGTTCGCCCAGGGGGTCGCGCGCGGTCTAGGGTTCGAGGGTCACGTCGTGTCGCCGACGTTCACGCTGGTCCGTGAGTACCGGCCCGCCCGCCTGCCCGTCATCCACGCCGACGTCTACCGGCTCGAGCGTGCCCAGGACGTCCTCGACCTCGAGCTCGAGTACTCGGCGGAGGACGGCGTCCTGCTCGTCGAGTGGGGCGACGCCGTCGCGGCTCTCCTGCCGGACGGGCACCTGGTGGTCGAGCTCGCGATCGACGATCGGGGCGATGAGCGGACGATCGTCGTGCGGACCGAGGGCCGAACGTGGCTCCCGCGATGGGAACGTCTCGAGCGGCAGGTCGAGCCGTGGAGGAGCGACCGGGCGGCGGGCGAGGCCTCGTGATCGTCCTGGGCATCGACACCTCGACCGAGCAGACCTCGGTCGCGCTCGGGACCGAACGGGAGATCGTCGGGACGGCGCGCTTCGCCGGCGTTCGCCGGCACGACGACGTGGTGCCGGCGGTCGAACGCCTCCTCGAGTGGACCGGCA
>DASUMC010000053.1:0-2042 GCA_036277855.1 Actinomycetota bacterium | reverse complement strand
CTCGGAGGCCAGTCTCACGAACGCTCAGGTCGTCGCCGAGCGACTCGCCGAGCTTGGCTGACGTTCGCTTCCGGTCCGCGGTCAGTCGACCCGCTTCTCGTACACGTCCCAGGCGCGCACGGTGCGCATACCGACGCCAACTTAGAGGCGGACCGCGCCGGTCGAGTTCTGGGAGTCCACGTTCAGCATCACGCGTGGCAGCCCGCGCGACGCGAAGGTGGCGAACGCCCGTCGCAGCAAGGCCGAGGCGATCCCGCGGCCGCGCCACGGCGCGAGAACGCCGAGCTCGCCCACCCAGCCCCGGTCGCCCCACACGACGCCCGTCAGAGCGCCGACCGCCTCGTCCCCCGCGGTCGCGAGTAGCCACAGGCTGGGGTCGAAGCTGGGTACCTCGACCTCGTTCCCGGCCCACTCCTCGAAGGTGATCGGGCGGTAGCCCACTCCTCGCTGAACGCCTCCACGAAGATCGCATGGATCCGCCGGAGGTCGCGTTCGGGCTCGATGCCGCGGATCGCGATCCCCTCGGGGGACTCGCCCGGATCGGTCGGTCGGCCGGCCAGATCGATCTGCAGGTGCCGGAGCGTCCGCACGTGCCCGAACCCGCGCGATCGCAGCAACTCCGCCGCCGAGGCGTCCGCGTCGTTGACGGCTGTGTGCAGCACCGACGCGGAAATCCCCCGCAGGCGTTCGGAGGCCCGGGCCTCCATCCGGTCCACGAGCGCGGCGCCGAGCCCGCGTCCCCGGTGGTCGTGACGGACGACCCCCCACGACTTGATCTTGCCCTCGCCATCGGGTGTCACGTTCCCGTACGCGACGATCGCGCGGTTCGGGTCGGTGATCACCCACGCGTCTTCGGACGGCTGGAACCCGGGGGACGACCACTGGTCGCGGATGAGGTCGGCGTCGGACTCGGAGGTGCCGGTGTCGGCGAGATCGGTGGAGACGAGCATCTCGGTCACGTCCTCGACGTCTTCGGACGTGGGAGGCCGGATCTCGAAGCCGTCGGGGAGCATGCTCGAAGCGTACGGGTTGCGGTCGCGCCCCCGTCGCCGATGATGGGTTCGTGACGACGACCGTGCGACCGCCGGGTCCCGACCTGTCCCGGCTCGCCGCGCTCCGGGCGTTCAGGAGCGATCCGCTGGGACTCCTCGAACGCCTGGCCGCGTACGGCGACGTGGTCACGGTCGACGTGCCGGGTTCGGCCGCGTACCTCCTGAACCACCCCGACCTGGTCCACGACGTGCTGGTGGGGCGGCACCGCTCGTTCCACAAGGGGCCGACGATCCGGGCGGCGAAGATCCTGTTGGGCGAGTCCCTGTTGACGAGCGAGGACGAGACCCACCTCCGCAGCCGGCGTCTGATCCAGCCGATGTTCCACCACGAGCGGATCGCGACCTACGCGCGCTCGATGGTCCGCTTCGCCGAGCGGGCTGCGGAGGGTTGGAGCGACGGGGAGCGGGTGGACGTGCAGGCCGAGATGTCGGCGCTCACCCTCGCCGTGGTGGGCGACACGTTGTTCGGGACGGACGTCGACCAGCGGCGGAGCGAGACCGTCCGGCGGGCGCTCACGGACACCCTCGGGATGTTCGACCGCGTGTACTCGCCGCTGTTCCGCCTGCTCGTGCGGCTGCCCTCGCCCACGATGCGCCGCTACCGCCGCGTCGAGTCCGACCTGAACCGCGTGATCACGGAGATGATCGCCGAACGGCGCGCCGTCGGCGCGAGCGCGGACGATCTCCTCTCGCTACTGCTCCGTGCCCGTGAGGACGGGGCCGGCATGACCGACGAGCAGGTTCGCGACGAGGCGCTCACGCTGTTCCTCGCCGGCCACGAGACCACCGCGATCGCGCTCACGTGGACGTGGTGGCTGCTCTCGCGGAACCCGGAGGCGGAGGGGCGCCTGCACGCCGAGCTCGACGCGGTCCTCCCGGACCGCCCGCCTTCGGTCGGAGACCTGCCGAACCTCCCGTACACGCAGGCCGTGATCTCGGAGTCGATCCGGCTCCGGCCGCCGGCCTGGGCGATCGGCCGGACCGCCGTCG
>DASUMC010000052.1:0-15099 GCA_036277855.1 Actinomycetota bacterium | reverse complement strand
GCTGCTCGACCTGATCCAGGAGGGCAACATCGGGCTGATGCGCGCGGTCGAGCTGTTCGACTGGCGCCGCGGCTTCAAGTTCTCCACGTACGCAACGTGGTGGATCCGTCAGGGGATCACGAGGGCGATCGCCGATCGCTCCCGGTCGATCCGGCTGCCGGTGCACATCCACGACCGGCTGCGAAAGCTGAACCGCACGCGGTTCCAGTTCGCCCAGACGATGGGCCGTGAGCCAAGCCGCGACGAGCTCGCGAAGGCGCTCGACACGACGGTCGACGAGATCGACGACCTGACCGAGATGGGTCGCCGCGAGCCGTTGTCGCTGCAGTCGCCCGTGGGGGAGGACACCGAGCTGGGCGACCTGATCGAGGAGGTCGACTCGGACGCCGCGTTCAACGAGGTCGAGGACGCCCTGCTCCGCGAGGAGATCGGGACGGCCGTCGATCGCGTGCTTGACGAGCGTGAGCGGCACGTCGTCGCGCTCCGGTACGGCCTGGAGAACGGGCAGCCGCTGTCGCTGCGGGAGACGGGCAAGGTGCTCGGTCTCTCTGGCGAGCGCGTTCGACTGATCGAGCGCGAGGCGCTGCGCAAGCTCCGCGATTCGAACCTGATCTCCGCCGTCGCCGCGATGTGACGCGGACGACGGGGACGAGGGGCGCCGGGAGGGCCGGCCCGCACGGCGGGCCGGCCCTCTCGCTTGTGGGCTGATGGCGGACGTCCTTCCCCGAACCGTGAACGTCGACGCCGACGGGCTGAGCCTGCCCGGCGAGCTCGCGATCCCCGAACCGGCGATCGGCGTGGTGGTGTTCGCGCACGGCAGCGGCTCGAGCAGGCGATCGCCTCGCAACGTCCGGGTCGCGGAACGCCTGTGGGCCGAGGGTCTCGGGACCCTGTTGTTCGACCTGTTGACCGACGACGAGGCGGGGGATCGCGGCAAGGTCTTCGACATCGCGCTGCTCGCGCGGCGGCTCGAGGCGGCCGTCGGCTGGCTGCGGAGTGAGCGGGACGCTCGCCAACTGCCCATCGCCTTGTTCGGGGCGAGCACCGGGGCCGCGGCGGCGCTCGTGGCGGCCGCCCACCTCGGGTCGGACGTCGCCGCCATCGTCTCGCGCGGCGGCCGGCCCGATCTCGCGGGGGACGCGCTCGAGGCCGTGACCGCGCCGACGTTGCTGATCGTCGGGGGTGCCGACCTCCAGGTGCTCGAGCTCAACCGCCAGGCGCAGGGTCGACTGCGATGCGAGACGCGACTCGAGATCGTCTCCGGGGCCACCCACCTGTTCGAGCAGCCGGGAGCGCTCGAGCGCGTGGCCGCGCTCGCAGCCGCGTGGTTCACCGACCACGTCGGTTGAACGCCTATGCCTCGGCGAGCTCCTTGGCCCGCTCCGCCTGCTTGGCGAGCGCCTCCATGATGACGTTCGTGAAGGCCTCGACGTCCGCCGCCGAACCCGGGTCGCCCTTCGGACGGATCGGTTCGCCGTAGGAGATCGCGACGACGGGCCGCCAGGGGCGCCGGAAGTGCAGACCCGATCTCGGCCACCGGGCCTGCGTCCCCCAGATGCCGACGGGGACCACGGGTGCCTGGGTCGCGAGGGCGATCCGGGCCGCACCCTTGCGACCCCGCATCAGCCCGGCCGCAGGCTCCGGGTTGACCGTTCCCTCCGGGAAGATGCCGGCCAGCGCGCCGCCGCGGATCGTGTCGATCGCCACATCGAGCGCGCCCTGATCGCGCTGACCGCGGCGAAGCGGGATCTGACGGTACAGACGAAGGGCCCACCCGCACCAGAGCTTGCGGAAGAACTCCGCCGCGACGAGGAACCGGGTCATGCGCCCGCTCCGCGAGCTCGTCGCCAGGGCCAGCGCGACGCCGTCGAGCGCGGAGACGTGGTTCCCGGCGACGATCGCGGGGCCCGAGGACGGGACGAGGTCGGTGCCCTCGACGCGCAACCGGAACAGGATGCGCCCGGAGAAGCCAACGACGGCGATGCCGAACCGCCACCATCCGTTCAGGTCGCCGCGTCGAGCCATCCGCGGATGCTACTCGCGCCAGGACCCGGTCCCTGGGGACCGGGTTCCAGCGCGATGGATCGGGTTCAGAAGGAGAAACCGGGCGGCAGCGGGTCGCAGAGCATGCTGAGCCGACCTCGGAGCGATCCTCGCTGCTCGTCGTACCGGGCGGACCCCGCCACGTTCTCCATCTGGTGTGGATCACGAACCAGGTCGTAGAGCTCCTCCTCACCCGTCGCGTAGCGCACGAGCACATACCGGTCGGTGTGGATCGCGCAGAACGTCGGAGCCCCGAACGAGCCCTTCGCCACGTGTTCCACGAGGAAGGCATCGCGCCATGGCGCGCTCGACGAGAGCAAGCGTGGCATGAGGCTGCGACCCTCCGCTTCCGGCGCCTCCACCCCGGCCAGTTCCGCGAAGGTGGGTGCCAGATCGATGTTGACGACCAGGTTCTCGTCGACGCGAGGGGTCTCGATCACGGCGTCGTAGCGCACGACGAACGGGACGTGGATCGCCTCTTCGTAGACTTGGCTCTTGCCACGGAGGCGATGCTCGCCCCAGAACATGCCGTTGTCCGACGTGAACACGAGCATCGTGTTTTCGAGACGCCCCGTGTCCCTGAGTGCGTCGACCAGAGCAGCCACTGACCGGTCTACGGACTGCAGGCTCTGGATCTGGTCGAGCCGGAACTCGTCGATGTCCTTGCGGGTCTCCGCATCGATCCTTTCGAGCCTGCGGACGTTGGCCGGCTTGTCCGAGGTGTCGCGTTCGTCGAAGCTGATGGACGGCCGAGGGGATTCCGAGGTGAACGCGTCGCGGTCGCGAGGTTCGGGGATCGCCGGTTCGTGCGGCGCGTGCGGCGCGAGGTACATGAAGAGCGGCTGCGACGACTCGGTACTCCGGATGAACGACACGGCTCGATCGCGCAGGACCGTCGTCCCGTAGTCGGCGGGGTCGTGACCGAACCGCTTCGTGTCACCGTCGGCGACCGCTTCGTAGTCGTAGTAGGCGCCCTTGTCGAAGGTGGCGAACCACTGATCCCACCCGGGCGGGACGTACGTGGTCACGCCGTACCCGTTCAGGTACTTGCCGAACAGCGAGGTCCGATATCCCGCCGCCTGGAGCCAGGTCGCGATCGTCGAACCGTCGCGGAAGGCGGGGAACCCTCCGTGCATGAGGGGGTCGTTGGTGTACACGCCGGTGGTGTGCGAGTACGCGCCGGTCAGGATGCTGGCGCGACTGGGGCAGCAGAGGGGGTTGACCACGTAGCCGTTGCTGAACCGGATCCCCTTGTCGACCAGCAGGCGCTGAACGTTCGGCATGTACTGGAGCGTGTCGGCTCGCTGGTCGTCGGTGAGGATGAGCACGATGTTCGGCAAGGTCGTGCGCGATCCCTGAGGGATCGGGACCTCGCCTTCGGCGAGGGGGACGACGGGGAAGGCCGTCGCGAACGTCACGAGGGCAACCAACCACGCCCGGCTGCTGAGGACCTTGCTGAACATCGGTTCCACCTCCCTCGGCGAGCGTTGACTTCACGCGGCCGACGCTCGGGAGGGCGGGTTGCGGAGAAACCCGAGGGATCACGCGTGTTTGCGACGGCTGCCGCGCCGATGGACAGGTGGTGCTCTGCGGAGAGGTGACCTACGTCACACGAAGTTCGGGATTACACGTCGAGGTCGAACGCCGCCAGTTCGGTGCGCGATCGGATCTCGAGCTTCGTGTAGACGTGTGATAGATGACCCTCGACGGTTCGAACGGCGATCGACAGCGTTCGCGCGATCTCGCGGTTCGTGAGTCCGGCGCCGGCGAGGCGCGCCACCTGGGCCTCGCTCTCGGTCAGTTCGCCCACCGATGCGCGCCGGCCACCGATCCGCGCGATCTCGTCGCGAACGCGGTTTGCCCACAGCGGCGTGTCCGTGGTGGTGAATGCCTCGAGCGCACGCTCGAGGACCTCGCGAGCGGGGCGCTTCTGCCGGTCACGACGCCGGGACATGCCCAACGCGAGGAGCGAGCGGCCGAGTTCGATCGGGACCCCGAGGCGTTCGTGGATCTCGACGGCGCGTTCCAGCTCCCGGAGGGACGCGGGGATGTCGCCTTCGGCGGCGCTCGCGAGTCCGCTGCATCGCGCCGCCTGACCTCTGATCAGGTCTCGATCGAGCCGATCGCCCGCCTCCTCCAGCGCGGCGATCCGGCGGGACGCGGTCGCGAGCTCCCCGACTCCGATCAAAGCCTCGGCCTCGTCCGCCAGGAAAGGGAACGAGGACGGGTCCGCGATGCCGGTCTCGGCGAGGAGGCCCCCCGCTCTCCCGAGCACGCGCAGCGCGGGGGCGTAGCGAGTGAGTGAGAGCTCGAGGAATCCGAGCGCCGCGAGGTTCCAGATCACCGCGGGTCGGTCACCTTCGGCGCTCGTCAAACCCTGTTCGGCGAACCGGCGCGCGTCGTCGATCCGTCCGCTCCCGGCTGCGGCGGAGGCCATGAGGCCGAGCTGGAGGCCGTGGCTTGTGTCGAGATCGAGGGCAAGTTCGTAGGCCTCGTGCGCGAGGGTCGCCGCCCGATCCCACGATCCGGCGCGGATGCGGAGCTCAGCAAGTCGCGTCGTCACGAGCAGGCGTCCCGGCTCGTCGCCACGGTCCCGCGCCTGGCGGCGGAGCCGTTCCAGCCGCCGCTCCGAGCGATGGAGCCGCCCCGCGAATGCCTCTGCGAGTGCCGCGACGAGCTCCGATGATCCCGACAGTGGACCGTCCAGGGCGACGTCCTGGCCGAGGACCTGCGAGAGATCGGAGGTGGACCTCCCGAGCAGCAGGTCCACCTCGGCCGCGGCGATCGCGATCGCCGAGGTGAGCTCCGCGTCGCCCGTGGAACCCGCCCGTTCGAGGGCGGCCGCGGCGTGCCGTTCCGCAGCCCCGACCTCGCCCGAGCGGATGCCGACCATCGCGAGCTCGCGATGGATCTCGGCGCTCGCACGGTCGTCCGCCCCAGCGCGCGCGAGTGCCTCTGCCAGCGTTGCCCTCGCCTCGGCGAGGGCGCCGCGAGCGAACTCGGTGGCACCGATCCATCTGAGCGGTTCCGCCTGAGCGACCCCCGGCTCCGAGAGGCGGAGGGCTTCGCGGGCGCGTTCGCGCGCGCCGTCCCCGTCGCCCGCGGACATCCGGTCTTGGGCGGCCACGAGCAGCCGCCTTCGCAGGGAGGCCGTGTCGTCGCTCGGCGTGAGCCGGATCGCGTGCTCGACGAGATCGGCGGCGACCTCGGGGGCGCCTCGGCCGCGGGCCGACGACGAGGCCGCCTCGACCTCGGCGGCGATCTTCCCATCTGATCCGTCCGCCGCCAGCGCGAGATGCCGCGCTCGCTCCTCAGGGTCCGTCGTGATCTCGGCGAGCCGGGCGTGCATCTCGTGACGACGTCGACGGGACGCATCCGCGTAGATCGAGGAGCGGTACAGGGGGTGCATGAAACGGACGTCGGCGCCGAGGACCTCGATCAGACCCGCATCGATCGCCCCCTGGAGCCCGGGGTTCAGGGTGGCTCGCGGGATCGCGCGCTCCAGGAGCTCCAGCGTCGGGTGGGAGATCGAGGCCGCGAAGAGGAGGACCTCCCGCGTCGCCGAGGTGACGCTGTCGACGCGTGCTCGAACGAGGTCCTCGTGCAGGCTCTTTGGGATCGGGAGGCGTTGCCCGGTTACCCCCTCGTCGCCGCGCTCCCGCGCTCGAGCGATCTCCAGGGCGTAGAAGGGGTTGCCTCCGCACAGCGCGGCCAACCGCTCGACGTCGGGCTTCGACAGCGTCACACCCGTTCGGTCTCGCACGATGACGCCGATCTCGTGGGCGCCGAGGGGTCCCACGTGGAGCGTTCGGAACCGCTCGCCGTCCATCGTGTCGGCGAGGCCCAACGGGGTCGCCTCGCCGGTCGCGGGACGACACAGGAGGACGCCGATCGGCTCGGCCGGGAGGCGTCGCAGCGCGAACGCGAGCACACGCGCGGTCGCGTGGTCGAGCCACTGGACGTCGTCGATCGAGATCACGGTCGGCCCCTCTGCGGCGGCCGCGCGAACGACCCCCAGCGTCGCGACTGCCGCTGCGCGTGGATCGGGGGGATCCCCGCCTCGATGGCGGCGGAGCAAGGCGACGTCGAGCGCCTCGTGCTGCGGTTCCGGCAGGGTCTCGAAGAGCGGCTCGACGTCGGCCGAGAACAGGTCACCGAGCGCAACGAAGGAGAGCTGCGCATCGGGTCCCGCGGGCCTGCAGCTCATGACCCGATAGGCCCGGCCCCGGGCATCGTCCACGGCACGTGCCCACAGGACGGTTTTTCCGATGCCGGGCTGCCCTTCGAGCACGAGGGCGGTCGGGCCGCGCGGAACGTCGTCGAGGAAGGTCGCGATCGAGGCGATCTCGGTCGTTCTCCCAACGATCACATCGGTGCTCCGACGGTCGGGTGCCCCATCGTGGGACCCCGGTCCGAGTGGGTCAAACGGAGGGAATCCGACCTTCTGCGCCTCGCAGACCCGGTCTGTTCGCCGTTCGGACGGAGTGCTACAACCTGGCGGTGGACCCTCGGATCGGCACGGTCCTCGCAGGCCATCGGATCGAGGAGGTCATCGGTCGAGGTGGCGCGAGCGTCGTCTATCTGGCCGAGCACCTGCGCCTGGGCCGGCGGGTCGCCCTGAAGGTCCTGGCTCCCCACCTGGCGGAGGACCAGATGTTCCGCGAGCGATTCATCCGCGAGTCGCGGATCGCCGCGGGGCTCGACCATCCCAACGTGGTGACGATCTACGACGCCGGCGAGGTCGAGGACGGCCTCTATATCTCGATGCGATACGTCGAGGGAAGTGATCTCGGCAAGATCTTGCAGGGTGAGGGTGCCCTCGAGCCGTCGCGGACGATCCTGGTCCTCTCGCAGGTCGCAAGCGGGCTCGATGCGGCGCATGCGCAGGGCCTCGTCCATCGGGACGTCAAGCCGGGCAACGTGCTCGTGGAGGGACCCGGCAGCGTGATGGAGCGCGCGTACCTGTCGGATTTCGGAATCTCCAAGCGGACCACGACGGGCTCCGGGCTTACGCGGACCGGACAGTTCGTGGGGACCGTCGATTACGTAGCGCCCGAGCAGATCACCGGCGAGCCGATCGACGGGCGAACCGATGTCTACTCGCTCGGCTGCGTGTTGTACCACTGCCTCTCCGGGCGCGCCCCCTTCCGTGCGGACACCGATGTCGCCACGATCTACCGGCAATTGAACGACGCGGCTCCCGTGGTCGAGGACTTCGCCGACGCGGATGGTCTGAACCGCGTGATCGCCAAGGCGCTGTCGAAGTCGAAGGAGGACCGGTACCACTCCTGCGGCGGGCTGATCGAAGCCATCCGGGGTCCCCTCGTCGGCGCCGCCGCGACTCCGACGGTGGTGAGACCGCGCGTCGAGCGTGACCTTCCGACCCCGGGTTCCGCCCTCGTCACGGACGAGCTGGTCACGCCGCCGGACCACGAGGGCCACCGCCGGAGCCGTGCCGCCTGGCTCGCCACCGCAGGCGTCTTCCTATCCGTGGCGATCCTCGGGGGGGTCCTGCTCGCGGCTCGCGGCGATGGTGGCGGGGGCGCAGATCCCGGTGGCGGCGGCTCACGTTCGAACGGTCCAGCGACGACCACGACCTCTTCCGCGACGGCGCAGCCCGACAACCTGAGACTCAACTGGAATCTGATCAAGGCGCCGAACCTCCCCGGAGATCAGGTGATGTACGACGTGGCACCGACCCGCGAGGGCCTCGTGGCGGTCGGCCACGCGGACGGTGCCTCCTCCTTCGACCACGACGCCGCCGTGTGGTCCTCGTCCGACACGGAGCGGTGGGACCAATCCGATTCGGCGTCGCTCGGTGGTCCCGGCGATCAGCGCGCTGTGGCCGTGACCGAGTTCTCGAGCGACGAAGCCGAAGGCGACGTCCTCGTCGTCGGGGGCTGGGACGACCTGGTCCCGGCGATCTGGTGGTCGACCAACGGCGGGGTGAGGCTGACACATTCGAGCTCGCCGGACCTGGCGGCGAACGCAGGCACGATCCGCGATTTCGCGGCGTTGGGTTCGACGCTCGTCGCCGCTGGAGCGACGGGTCCTCTCGGCACGCAAGACGCCGCCGTGTGGAGGTCGACCGATGGTCGGAACTGGACGATGGTGGACGACGCGGATCTTGCGGCTTCGGGAGATCAACAGATCTGGTCGGTGCACAACGCCGGTGGCCGGCTCGTCGGTGTTGGATACACGACCGAGGGCGGATCGTACGACGCGGCGGTCTGGACCTCGAGAGACGGTCTCGATTGGGCGCGCGACGACCCCGTGATGTTCGCCGAGACCGGGGTGGAGCTGATGAAGGCAGTCGCCGGCGGCACGAACGGGATGCCGCTGGTCGCCGTGGGTTGCCAGGACGACATCTCCAAGTGTGACCTGGGCGGGGACTCCGATGCGGCGGTGTGGATCTCGACGGACGGCGAGCTGTGGGAGAAGGTCGAGCTCGAGAGGGTGGGCGTGGTCGGTGTCGGTATCCAGACGATGTTCGGTCTCACCAGGCAAGGCGTCACCTTCATCGCGTCGGGTACCGCGACGGCGAAGACTGGGGATCTGGATGCCGCCGTGTGGACGTCGACCGACGGCCGGTCGTGGAACCCGCGACTGCACCCCAGATTCCTCATCGACGATCTCGGGGGGGCTCCGGACGACCAGGCGATCAGGGCCTTGACGCCCTTCCACCGTCGGAGCCTGTCGTTCGTCGCCGTCGGCGTCACCGAGGATGCCAGCGACCAAGACAGCGCGGTCTGGGGCGGAACGTGATGCCGGCGGGCTCGAACCTATACTCCGCGCGATGACCGACGTCGGCGAACTCCGAGAGCTCGCCGAGAAGCGCTACGGCGACTTCGTCGAGGCGCTCCGCGAGATGGTGAACGTCGACTGCGGCTCCTACACACCCGAGGGCGTGAACGCGATCGCCGACCTGTGCCAGGCGAGGTTCGAGCGCGGTGGGTGGGCCGTCGAGCGGAGGCGGCACGAACCCGAAGGCGACCAGGAGCGGCTCGGCGACCTCGTGATCGGGCGGCTCGAGGGGAGCGGTCGCGCCCGGGTCTTGATGATCGGCCACACCGACACGGTGTTCGACCCAGGGACCGTCGCCGAACGTCCCTTCCGCATCGAGGGCGACCGCGCTTTCGGGCCGGGCGTGACCGACATGAAGGGTGGTCTGTTGACCGGCTTCTTCGCGGTCGAGGTCCTGCAGGCGGCCGGGTTCGACGGGTTCGGGACCATCACCTACATCTGCAACCCGGACGAGGAGATCGGGTCACCCTGGTCGCGGGACACGATCCTGGCCGAGGCGGGGCGGGCCGACGCGGCCCTGGTCCTCGAAGGCGCCCGCGAGAACGGCGACGTCGTCTCCTCGCGCAAGGGGGTGCTCGACGTCCGGCTCGAGATCGAGGGGCGCGCCGCGCACGCGGGCGTGGAGCCCGAACGCGGCCGGAGCGCGATCCTCGAGGCCGCCCACAAGACGGTGGCGTTCCAGGCGCTCAACGGCCGCTGGCCGGGCGTGACGGTGAACGTGGGTGTGGTGCACGGCGGCACGCGCCCGAACGTCGTCGCCGAACGGTGCGTGCTCGAGGTCGACGTCCGGTCCCCCGAGGAGGCCACGTTCGAGGAGGCCGGGGCGGCCGTCGACGCGATCGCCAACCGGCACACCGTCCCGGACGTGCGCGTGACGACGATCAGCAACGGGTGGCACCGGCCCATGGAGAAGAGGGAGGGCGGCGCCAAGCTCGCGGCGCTCGCGATCGAGGTGGCGGGCGAGCTCGGGTTCGGGCTCAGGGACGCCGCGACCGGCGGCGCGTCGGACGCGAACACGACCTCCGGCGCGGGGGTGCCCTCGCTGGACGGGCTCGGGCCGATCGGTGGCGACGACCATGGCCCGAAGGAATGGCTCGACCTGTCGAGCGTGGTTCCTCGAATCTCGCTGCTTGCCGGGCTACTCTGCAGGCTCGAGGGGATCTGACGACCGGTCCCTCGAGGTAGCCCGATGATGAGGAGGGGTTCGCCGGTGGACATCACGGCCGTCCCGTTCGACAAGCCCGACGACCTGAACGTCATCGTCGGGCAGTCCCACTTCATCAAGACGGTCGAAGATCTGCACGAGGCGTGCGTGAACGTCCCCGGCTTGAGGTTCGGCATCGGGTTCAACGAGGCGAGCGGCCCCCGGCTCGTGCGCCGCAGCGGCAACGACGACGAGCTCGTCGACGTCGCGGTTCGGAACGCGCGGGCGATCGGCGCCGGACACGTGTTCGTCGTCGCGCTGCGCGAGGGATTCCCGGTCCACGTCCTGAACGCGGTCAAGGCGGTGCCCGAGGTCTGCCGCGTCTTCTGCGCGACGGCGAATCCGCTCGAGGTCGTGGTCGGCGAGACCGAGCAGGGCCGCGGCGTGCTCGGCGTGATCGACGGCTCCCCGCCGGTCGGTGTGGAGACCGACGCCGACGAGGCCGAACGCAAGGAGCTGCTTCGCCGATTCGGGTACAAGCTGTGAGCGGGGTCTCCGTCCTGACGTACCGGCACCTCGTCGAGGGGATCCCGGCAGTGCTGTACGTGGACGCGCACGACGACCGCTCCTCGAACCTCTACACCAGCCCGCAGATCGAGGCGCTCCTCGGTTTCACCGTCGAGCAGTGGCGCGACGACCCGGCCCTGTGGGTCGATCGGATCCACGAGGACGACCGCGAACGTGTGCTGGAGGAGCATCGTGAGTCCCTGCGGACCGGCGAGCCGTTCCGGACGGAGTACCGTCTGCTCGCCGCCGACGGGCGGGAGGTCTGGATCCGCGACGAGGCCGTCCTGGTCCGCGCCGCCGAGCAGGACTCACCCTTCTGGCGAGGCGTCATGACCGACATCACCGGGATCAAGCGCGTCGAGGGCCGGCTCCGCAGGAGCCTCGACGTCCTGCGACGAACGATGCAGGACCGCCGGCAGCTGCTCCTGCGGCTCGATGACGCGCGGGTGGAGGAGCGCCGGCGGATCGCGTCCGACATCCACGACGATCCGATCCAGGTGATGAGCGCCGCCGAAATCCGCGCGCAGGCGCTCGCCCACCAGATCGAGGATCCCGAGCTCCGGCACGAGGCGGAGGAGCTGGGCGACGTGATCCGCTCCTCGGTCGAGAGGCTCCGTCACCTGCTGTTCGAGCTCCGGCCGCCCGCGCTCGACCGCGAGGGCCTCGTCCCCGCCCTGCGCGCCTATCTCGGTGACGAAGACCCCGCGCTCGAGATCGAGGACGCGTTGTCGTTCGAGCCGCCCTCCGAGCTGCGAGCGATCCTGTTCCGGATCGCACAGGAGGCGATCGCGAACGTCCGCAAGCACGCCTCCGCGACCCGGATCCACGTCTCGATCGCGGCCACCGACGGCCGCGTGCGGCTGGTGATCGCCGACGACGGGCTCGGGTTCGACGTCGGCGTGATCGAGTCGCCCGAACCCGGCCACATCGGGCTGCCGACGATGATCGAACGCGCGCACCTCGCGGGCGGGGGTTGCGAGGTCCGGAGCGAGCCCGGCCGCGGGACCACGGTGAGCGCGTGGCTGCCGCTCGCCGAGCGGAGCTCCGCGAAGGCCGGCTGACCGGCGCTATTCGCGGGTGGTGACCTTCGAGGCGCGCAGGTACGCGCCCGGTGTGCGACCGCGGGCGCCGGCGAGCCGCCAGGCCAGGAGCTGCGTCGGGATCACGCCCACGGCCGACATCAGCGCGCGGTCGAGGTAGCCGGTCGCGACCGCACGGGCCCCCTTGGGCGCCTCGCCGTCCGGCGTCACCACCATGACGGCGGCGCCGGCGTCGACCAGGTCGGCCGCGAGGCCGAGGTCGAGGCGCCGGGTCTCGGGTTCGGTGGCCATCACGATCGCACTCATGCCCGGGCCGGCGAGCTCGAGCGGCCCATGGCGGAACAATCCGGCCTCGACCGACTCGGCCATCACGCCGGACTCCTTGAGCACGAGCGCGCCGAGCTCGGTCGCCGCTCGGGCCGGACCGCGGCCGAGCAGCACGATCACGTCCCGTCCGCCGTGCCACGCCTCGAGCTCGACCGCGAGGGCCTCGGGATCGTCGAGGAGTCGCTCGGCGGATCGCGCGGCACCCTCCGCCGCCGTCCGGGTCCGATCGACCGCGGTCTCCACGCTGTCGCCGGCGAGCAGCCGCGCGAGCCCGGAGAGCGTGGTCATCGAGGCCGCGAAGGTCATCGACGAGGGCCCAGACTCGGGCCCCGCCCACGTGTCGAGCTCGATGTCCGCCCGGCGCGCGAGGTCGTTGTTGGTGCCGTTGGTGAGCGCGACGACGAAGGGGCGGGTGCGTTGCTTGGCGAGCTCATTCACGAGGCGCACGACCTCGGCGCTCTCGCCGGACTGGCTGACGACGACGGCGAGGGTCCTGGCGTTCAGGATCGGCCGGCGGAAGTGCAGCACCTCCGCGGCATCGACCAGCAGCGCCGCGACGCCGCGCGCGGCCAGGTCGTTCACGGCCGGGTAGCAGGCGTCGTAGGAGCCGCCCATGCCCGTGAACACGATCGTCCGGGCCGCCTCGCTCGCCTCCCGGATCCGTTCGAGCTCGTCGCGTTGGTCCACGAGCGACGCGGCCGCTCGACGCATCGCGTCGGGCTGACCGGCGATCTCTCCGAGGAAGCGATCGGACAGGCCCTCGAGCGATCTCATGACCTCGAGTCTACGGCGGTGGCCGAGACCGAGGCCGGGGAGAGCGCGAGGCCCGTGGGTGGGTCGAAGAAGTGGAACCTGCGAGGGTCGATCGAGAGCCGGATCGGCGTGCCGGGACCGCACGAGGTCCGGGGATCCACGCGAGCGCAGAACACGGCGCGCTCCTCGGCGATGAGCGGGATCTCACCCTCGCCCTCCTGCTCCGAGGCGGCGAGCGTCTCGTCGGTCCGCACCGGGGGCGCGTCGACCGCGAACAGGACGTTGACCTCCGACCCGAGATCCTCGGTGACGTCCGCCAGCACCGTGATGGTCGGCAGGCTCGACCCGGACCAGACGGCCGCGTCCTCGAGGTCCGCCGGTCGGATCCCGAGGATCACGTCCCGCCCCTCGATGCCGGTCAGATCCAGGTCGCCGGGGATCGGGATCTCGAACCCCGCGAACCTGACGGCGCCGCCGCCGATCGTCGCGCCCACCAGGTTCATAGGCGGCGAGCCGATGAACGCGGCGACGAACAGGTTCGCGGGGTGCTGGTAGAGGCGTTGCGGCGTGTCGACCTGCTGCAGCATGCCGTCACGCAGGACGGCGACGCGTTCCCCGAGCGTCATCGCCTCCACCTGATCGTGCGTCACGTACACCGTGGTCGTTCGGAGACGTTCGTGCAGCTTCGCGAACTGTCCCCGCATCTGGACCCGGAGCTTGGCGTCCAGGTTCGACAACGGTTCGTCCATCAGGAACGCCACCGGCTCCCGAACCATCGCGCGCCCCATCGCGACGCGCTGCCGCTGACCCCCGGAGAGCTCGGCCGGTTTGCGTTGCAGCAGGCCGTCGAGTCCGAGGATGCGGGCGACGTCCTCCACGCGGCGCCCGCGTTCGTCCGCCGGGGTCTTCCTCAGCTTGAGACCGAACCCGATGTTCTGCTCGACGGTCATGTGGGGATAGAGGGCGTAGTTCTGGAACACCATCGCGATGTCGCGTGCCTTGGGGGGAAGGTCCGTGACCTGCCGGTCGTCGATGAACACCTCGCCGGCCGTCACCTCCTCGAGACCGGCGAGGATCCGCAGGATCGTGGACTTGCCGCAACCCGACGGACCGACCAGGACCATGAACTCGCCGTCCCCGATCTCGAGCGATACGTCGTCGACGGCCACGACGTCGGCGCCGAACACCTTCGTGACCCCATCGAGCACGATCCCCGCCATGGCTACCCCCGCTCCCCGCGTTCGAGTTTGTGGTCGAGCGACGCGTCGGTCAAGGCGGCCTGCAGGCGGGCCTTCGCTCGGCCGTTCGCCCCCAGGCGGTCGAGCCCCAGCAGCGCCGCACCCAGGACGGGGGGCGCCTCCAGGATGTTCAGGGAGGCGGAGGGGGCGATCTCCCGGACCCCTTCGTCGATCCGCTCGAAGAACGGCGCGAACCGATTGCGGAAGATCCCGCCACCAAGGACGACGTGGACGTCGAGCTCGGTCATTCGGAGCCGGCGGATGGCCGTCCCCGCCATCGCGACGATCTCGTCGGCCTGGCGGTCGACGATCGAGGTCGCGACCGCATCCCCATCGGCCGCCGCGGCGAACACGACCGGCGGCAGCTCGGCGACACGGCTCTCGGCCAGCCGGCCGAAATACATCGCCTGCATCACCTGCCGGGGTCGTCGGAACCCGAAGTGGGCGGCCACGCCGGACGCCAGGGCCGTGCGGCGCCCCCGGCCGTCCTCGGACCTGACCGCGTGCCACAGGGCCGCCTCGCCGATGTCGGAACCGCCGCCCCAGTCGCCGGCGATCCAGCCGAGCGCCGGGAAGCGATAGGTCCTGCCGTCCGGCGCGACGGCCGAGCAGTTGGTGCCGAAGCCGCACACGACACCGACACCCCAGGTCCGGTCGGTCCCCGCACGCAGGACGGCGAACGTGTCGTTGCGAAGCACCGTCTCGGTGGTCCAGCCGTGCTGTTGGACCCGGCGAAGGATCGAGCGTTCGTCCGACGGCAGGTCCGCGCCCGCGAGGCAGAAGACGCCGAGGGAGGCGACGGGCTGCCGCCCGGGGTCTGCGCCCGCGCTCCGAGAGGCCGCCTCCACGGCCGACACGACGGGTGCGAGCTCACCCTTCGCTCGAGCGCCGTCGGACGGCCCCACCCGGGCGCTGCCGAGCAGCGCTCCGTCCCGGGTCACGACGACCGCGTCCA
This sequence comes from Actinomycetota bacterium, assembly GCA_036277855.1. Taxonomy (GTDB): domain Bacteria; phylum Actinomycetota; class UBA4738; order UBA4738; family HRBIN12; genus DASSJM01. The sequence goes on along the minus strand of DASUMC010000052.1, from coordinate 228 downwards.
CCTTCGAGCCGCCGCCGTCGACCGCGACCAGAGCCGCCCGGCTCACGGGAGCGCCTCAAGCTCGTCGATCGCCGCCAGGCGGACACCGGCTCGCTCGAAGCCCGCGAGCGCGACCGGCACGGCGTCGGCGGTCGCGAGCGGCCACGTATGCAGGAGGACCACCGCGCCGTCACCATGGCGCATCGCGCCCGAGACGGTGTCGCCGCCGATCTCGGCCGCGGTCCGCCA
>DASUMC010000051.1:0-4329 GCA_036277855.1 Actinomycetota bacterium | reverse complement strand
GGACATGCAGAACATCCGCACGTCGGTGTTCTTCGGCGACCTGGTCCGCAACCTGCACCGATGGGGCGCGCACCTGATGGTGTTCACCGTGACCCTGCACATGGCCAGGGTCTTCTACACCGGCTCGTACAAGCCGCCCCGCGAGTTCAACTGGGTGGTGGGCGTGCTGCTGCTGTTCCTCACGCTGGGACTGTCGTTCACCGGCTACCTGCTGCCGTGGGACCAGCTGGCGGTGTGGGCGGTCACGGTGGGGACCTCGCTCGCCGGCTACTCGCCGCTGATCGCGAAGCAGGCCAACTTCCTGCTGCTCGGTGGGGTGATCGTGGGTCCGGACACCCTGCTCCGGTGGTACGTCTTGCACGTGCTCGCTCTGCCGTTCGTCCTGGTGATCTTCCTCTCGGTCCACTTCTGGCGGATCCGCAAGGACGGCGGCATCTCGGGACCGCTCTAGCGGGGAAGGGGACGATGGCTCGGGACGACACACCGCTGGACCAGGAGACCTTCGACCGGGTCCTGGCGGAGGAGGTCGGCAAGGGCGCCGACCGGCGCGTGGCCGAGGGCCGCGCGCGGGCCGCCGCCCTCCGGGCGGCGCGCGCGAAGTCGGGCGAGGGGCCCACCGCGACACCGGCGCCCGCGCCGGCCGCCGGCGATGGGGGGGCACCCGAACCCGCCGCGGCGCCCGCAGCTGCCGCTTCGGCCCCCGCCGCTGCCGCACCCGCCGCCGTGGCCGCACCTGCCGCGGTTGGCGTTGCGTCGCCGGCCGCCGCCCCGGCATCCGCCGCGACGGCGACGCTCACCGCGCCCGAGCGCCAGGCGCCCGCGCCCACCGGCAACGTCCCCGAGCCGAAGAGGGGGGCGCCCGAGAAGCACCGGCTGCTGGCGCTCGTCCCGCCGGAGGGGATCCAGCGCGTCGAACGCGAGCAGGGCGACCGCATCAACGTGTGGCCGCACCTGCTGATCGAGGAGTTCGTGGCGATGATGATCGTCCTCGCGGCGCTCACGATCTTCGCGACGTTCGTGAACGCCCCCCTCCGTGAGCTCGCGAACCCGAACCTGACCCCGAACCCATCGAAGGCGCCGTGGTACTTCCTCGGCCTGCAGGAACTGCTCCGCTACTTCCACCCGATGGTCGCGGGCGTGCTGTTCGCGCCGACGCTCGTGCTGCTCGCTCTGGCGGTGGCGCCGTTCGTGGACCGCAACCCGAGCACCAAGCCCGGCGACCGCAAGATCGCGATCACGCTGTTCACGATGCTGATCATGTTCGGGGCGGTGCTCACCATCATCGGATCGTTCTTCCGCGGCACCGGCTACAACTGGGTCTGGCCGTGGGCCCAGGGGGTCTTCTTCGAGCTATGACCCCCCTCCTCGCCATCTCGAGCGGCACCCTCGCCGTCATCGTCGTGATCGTGGTCATCGATCTGTTCGCGATCTTCTTCGGGCTCTCGTTCGCGCGGTCCAGGCAGGCCCAGCGGAAGGCGGAGGCCGCGGCCGGTGCCGCGATCCTGGGCGAACCGGCGGCCCCCGCGCCCAAGCCGGTGAGCCGTCGCGAGTTCTTCCGCCGCTCGCTCGTCACATCGCTGTTGGTGTTCGGCGCGGAGTTCGGGGGCGCGACGATCGCGTTCCTATGGCCGAACCTGCGGGGCGGCTTCGGCTCGGTGATCAACGCCGGCAAGCTCGACGACATCCTCGCCTACATCGAGGACAACGACCTTCCGTTCTACTCGGGCATCGGCCGTTTCTACATCGTCAAGTACAACGGCAAGCCCGAGGGCGACGTCGACTACGCGACCGAGGGCGTCACGGCCGACGGGATCATGCCGCTGTACCAGCGGTGCGTGCACCTGGGGTGCCGGGTCCCGTTCTGCCAGCAGTCGCAGTGGTTCGAGTGCCCCTGCCACGGCTCGAAGTACAACACCGCCGGCGAGTACAAGCTCGGCCCCGCCCCGCGTGGCATGGACCGGTTCAAGGTCAATGTGAGCGCGACCGGCGACGTGACGGTGGACACGGCCGAGATCATCTTGGGCCCACCCCGGGGGACCGATACGATCCACAAGCCCCTGGCAGGCCCGTTCTGCGTGGCGGTGCAGTGATGCTCGGGCTGTCCCAGGCTCAGGGGATCGTCCTGGCGGTCGGCGGCGCCATCTTCCTCGCGATCGCGGGCGCCGTGCTCGTCCTCCGCGGCCGCCAGCGGCGGGAGGCCGACATCCCCAACGCGATGCGCCCGGGTCCCTCCGACCCCGACCTCGAGACCCCGCTGCTCCAGAAGTTGCAGGGATGGGGCGTGGTGACGGTCCTGTTCTTCGTGATCTGGGTGCCGGCCGTCTGGCTCCTCGAGCCCGAGCAGAACCTCGACCAGGAGCGGGACCTGATCAGCGACGCGATCGCCCGCGGCGCCCACGCCGTCCAGGTGTACACCGAGGACAACCAGGCGGGCGTCGGCTGCGTGCAGTGCCACGGCCCGACCCTGCAGGGGTCCCTGATCCCGAACACGCAGACCCCGGACGATCCCTACGACGTCCAGCCGACGCCGAACCTGACCACGGTCTGCGGCGGGCCGTTCACCGGGCACCCGCTGATCTACGGCCTGGACGACATCTACACCACGATCGACCAGGGACGAGGACTGATGCCCTCGTGGAGCATCCGGTTCGCGGGCGCGCTCGGCGATCAGCAGATCAACGACATCGTGAACTACATCGTCAGCATCCAGGACGAGGACCAGGTGAAGTTCGGCGAGAACGTGTGCACGAACCCCGAGGCCGTGACCAAGGCGATCGATCAGTTCCTGGACGGCGACCCCACCAAGAAGCCCAACCCGACGACCAACATCCAGTTCTGATGCTCGCCCAGAGCTGCCTCGGGTTCGAGATCGGGTGCGAGACGATGCTGAAAGGCGGGCTCGCCGTCGTCATGGCGTTCGTGCTCTTCGTGGGCAGCGTGCTGCTCGTGCTCGCGGCGGTGTTCGGCCGGCGGATGGGGTACCTGGTGCTCGCGGTCTCGTTCTTCGGCTGGATGATCCTCCTTTCCTCGCTGTGGACGTTCGGCTTCTACTCGCAGGGGCTCGACACGCCCGTGAACCTCGGCCCCCGGGGGGCCGAGCCCGCGTGGGTGGTCGAGGCGGCCGGCACCGATCCCGAACCGGTGTACCAGGCCTTCGCGTCCTACCCGGGCGACGGATGGCGCGAACCCGGCACGAACGACGCGGACACGTCATCGGTCCAGTCGGTGACGGCGGCCGCCCAGGGGTTCCTCGCGGAGCAGGCGAACGAGGATCTCGGCAAGAGCGAGCACGAGCCCGGCGCCCTCACGACGACGGACTTCACGGTCCAGAATGTCGAGTTCTTCCCGACCGACGACGGGGTCTCGCTCGCGGCCGCGCACGCCTTCTTCAACGACGGCGGACCGATCCTGACCGTCTACCTCCGCCACGACTCCGGCAGCGTCAACCGGTACTCCTGGATGTTCCTGATCGGTTCGACACAGCTGTTCGGCGTCCACCTGCCCTTCCTGGACCGGGCGGAGCGCAAGCGCAAGGAGATCCTGACGGGCGGGACTGCCCCGCCGTGGTACGGACCCGCTTAGGAGGAACGATGTTGGCCCAAGAGGCGCCGCTGATCGAGCAGGGAGCCGTGCAGTTCATCTTGTTCGGCGTCACCGTGATCGTGATCTTCATCGCGCTCTGGATCACGATCGCGAAGTAGCGGCCCGTCCCGTCAGGCGTCGGCCGCGGCCCCGACGCTTGACCTCCGCGAGCGCGGCCTTGCGTTGCTCGTAGTAGGTCAGGATCTGGAGCTCGACCGCCAGGTCCACCTTGCGCACCGAAACCCCCTCGGGCACGACCAGGGCCGCCGGCGCGAAGTTCAGGATCGACCGGACCCCCGCGCGGACCATCGCGTCGGCGACGGCCTGCGCCGAGGGTGCGGGGGTGCAGATCACGCCGATCAGCGCCTCATGTTCGCCCGCGATCGCCGGCAGGTCCTCGACCGGCCGGATCCGGAGCCCGGCGACCTCTTCCCCGACCTTCGCCGGGTCGTTGTCGACCAGGGCCGTCGGCCGGAACCCGCGCTCGGCGAACCCCCGGTAGTTCGCAAGCGCGTGCCCGAGGTTCCCGATCCCGGCGATCACGATCGGCCAGTGCTGGGTCAGCCCGAGCTCGCGGCGGATCTGATGCACGAGGTAGGCGACGTCGTACCCGACCCCCCGGGTGCCGTACGAGCCGAGGTGCGACAGGTCCTTGCGCAGCTTGGCCGAGCCGACGCCGACCGCCGCGGCCAGTCCCTCGGACGAGATCGTCGTGACGCCGTCCTCCGCCAGTGCCGTCAGCGCGCG
>DASUMC010000050.1:0-2041 GCA_036277855.1 Actinomycetota bacterium | reverse complement strand
GGGATCCGGATCCGGACGACACGACGGTGCGGATGGATCTCACGTACGTGTTCCACGAACCCGACGGGTCGGTGCACACCGAGCTCGACGAGCACGTGTGCGGGCTGTTCCCTCGTGCGGCGTGGCTCCGGCTCATCGGCGGGGCCGGGTTCGACGTTCGAGCGGTCCCGCTCGTCCACGACGAGCGCCCGGTGGGCGCCGAGGGGTTCCTGGCGACGCGTCCGCGCTAGTGGGGGGCCGAGCCCACGGCCGCACCGCCGCCGGCCAGCGCCTCTTGGAGCACGTCCCAGGCGAGCACCGCGCACTTCACGCGCACCGGGTATTTCACGACGCCCTTGAGCGCGACGAGCTCGCCGAACGCGTCCTCGTCCGCCTCGATCTCGCCGGCCATCATTCCGCGGAACGCGCCGATGCGTTCCTCGACCTCCGCGCGCGTCTTGCCGGCGGCGGCCTCGGTCATCATCGAGGCCGAGCTCTGGCTGATCGAGCACCCCTGCCCGAGGAACGAGACGTCGAGCACCTTGCCGTCGTCCTCGTGCACGTACACCGTGATCTCGTCACCGCACAGCGGGTTGTTCTTCGAACACGAGAGCTCGGCATCGGGCATCTCGCGCTTGTTCCTCGGGTTCTTGTAGTGGTCGAGGATGACTTCCTTGTAGAGCTCGTCAAGCGCCAAAGAACGCCCCCGCCTTCTCGAGCGCCACGATCAGCGCGTCCACGTCTTCCTTCGTGTTGTACACGTAGAACGAGGCTCGTGTGGTGGCCGGCACCCCCAACCGCCGCATCAGGACCTGGGCGCAGTGATGTCCGGGCCGCACGCACACCCCCTCCTGATCGAGCACCTGGGCCAGGTCGTGCGGATGGATGTCCTTGTACCAGAACGAGAGAGCACCACCGCGGAGCTCGGGATCCTTCGGGCCGAACACCGTCGCGCCGACCGACTCCAGCGACTCGAGCCCGTAGGCCGTCAGCTCCCGCTCATGGCTCCTGACGTTCTCCATGCCGAGCGCCTCGAGGTACCCGATCGCCGCGGCGAGGCCGATCTCCTCGGCGATGTTCATCGTCCCCGCCTCGAACTTGTGCGGCGGCGCCTTGAAGGTCGAGTGGTCGGGAAAGACCTCCATGATCATCTCCCCGCCGCCGAGGAACGGGTCCATCGCGTCGAGCAGCTCGAGACGTCCGTAGAGTCCTCCCGACGCCGTCGGGCCCAGCATCTTGTGGCCGGACACCGTGAGGAAGTCCACGCCGAGCTCTGCCACGTCGACCGGGTTGTGCGGGACGAGTTGCGCGCCGTCCACGACCACGATCGCACCCACGGCGTGCGCGGCCTCGGTCAACCGTTGGATGGAGGGCATCGTGCCGAGCACGTTCGACTGTCCCGTGATGGCGAGGACCTTCGTTCGATCGGTGAGCAGCGCCTCGACCTTGGACGGGTCGAGCGTCCCGTCGTCCTCGATCGGGACGAGCCGCGTGACCGCACCGGTCGCCCCGGCGACCAGCTGCCAGGGGACGATGTTCGAGTGGTGCTCCATCTCGCTGAACAGGATCTCGTCGCCCTCGCGGAGGAACCTCCGGCCCCAGGCATTGGCGACGAGGTTGATCGACTCGGTCGTGCCTCGGGTGAACACGACGGTCGAGGGATCCGGCGCTCCGATGAAGCGCGACAAAGCAATCCTCGCTCCCTCGAACATCGCCGTCGCCTCTTCCGCGAGCTCGTACACGGCGCGGTACAGATTGGCGTTGTGCCGCTCGTAGTACTCGGTGATCGTGTCGATCACCTTGCGCGGTTTCTGACTCGTGTTCGCGCTGTCGAGGTAGACCAGGCGTTTGCCGTGGCTCGTCCGCTCGAGGATCGGGAAGTCGGCCTTGATCCGTTCGACGTCGAGCGTGCCCGCGCCCCGCTGCTGCGTGACCGCCATCCAGTGCCTCCTAGGCCGCCGCGTCGGGCTCGCCGAGGCCGAGCTCCGCGCGCACGCCCTCGTAGCCCTTCTCCTCGAGCTCGTGGGCGAGCTCCTTGCCGCCGGACTTCACGATACGCCCG
>DASUMC010000049.1:0-8270 GCA_036277855.1 Actinomycetota bacterium | reverse complement strand
CCCGCTCGTGGCGATGCTCTCGTTCGTCTGCTCGATCGGGAACGTCCCGCTCGCGGCGGTGTTGTGGAACGGCGGGATCAGCTTCGGCGGCGTCGCCGCGTTCATCTTCGCCGACCTGATCATCCTGCCGATCCTCAACATCTACCGGAAGTACTACGGACGGCGGATGTCCCTTTTCCTGCTCGCGACGTTCTACGCCTCGATGGTCGCCGCCGGGCTCGTCGTGGAGGTGCTCTTCCAGGCGTTCGGGCTCGTGCCGGACGAGCGGGACGCGAAGGTGATCGAGGCGAGCGTGACCTGGAACTACACGACGTTGCTCAACATCGCCTCCGCGGTGCTCGTCGTGCGATTCCTGCGCACCAGCGGCCCACAGATGCTGCGGATGATGAACGCGCCGGCCGCCACTCACCCGGACGAGCACGCACACGGAGCCGACCACGCCGAACACGCGTCGGGGCCGGCCGCCGTGGACGAAGGGTACGCCTGCCCGATGCACCCGGAGGTTCGGGGCGGGCCGAGGATCGCTGCCCGAGGTGCGGGATGCGGCTCGAGCGGCGAGACGATTCGACGTGAGTCTGACTACTCTGGGGTACAGATGCAGGAACAGGTGACCGAATCCGGGCCCGTCGTCGTCGAGGCGACCGACCAGAACTTCCTCGAGACCGTGATCGAGGAGTCGAAGAGGCGCCCCGTGGTCGTCGATCTCTGGGCGTCGTGGTGCGGACCCTGCCGGACGCTCGGCCCGATCCTTGAGAGGGTCGCCGGCGAACGCGGGGGCGCGTTCCTGCTCGCCAAGCTGGACGTGGACGCCAACCCGTACACGGCGGGCCAGTTCGGCGTCCAGAGCATCCCCACCGTGGTGGCGTTTCGCGACGGACAGCCGATCGACGGGTTCGTCGGCGCGATCCCCGAGCCGATGGTGAACGAGTTCGTCGACAGGCTCATGCCGACGGAGGCGGAGCTGGAGGCGGAGGAGGCGCTCGAGGAGGAACTCGAGGGGCACCTGGACGACGCCGAGCAGAAGTACCGCGAGGCGCTCGAGGTCGACCCCACCAATCGGGACGCGCGCGTCGGGCTCGCCCGGATCTACGCCGAGACCGGACGCGAGGATCAGGCTCGCGAGACGCTCGCCCCCGTCCTTCCCGACCCCGAGGCCGAGCGCATCCTTTCGATGCTCGAGGTCCGCGACTGGGCGAAGCTGACCGAACCCGGGACGCTCGCGTCCGCGAAACGGCTGGCCGCACGGGGGAGCTGGCGGGAGGCGCTCGACGCGATGCTCGGTGCCCTGCCCGACGACCCGGACGCCCGCCAGGCCATGCTCGAGGTCTTCACGGTGCTCGGTGAGGACGACGAGATGGTCGCCGAGTACCGCCGGAAGCTCGCCTCCGCCCTGTTCTGAGGCCGCGATGACCGGCGACGTCCACGACCGGATCCGTGACTACTGGGACCGCGACTCGGACACGTACGACGAGACGCGCTCGCATGCGATCTCGGATCCGCTCGAGGCCGCTGCGTGGCGGCAGGCGCTCGCGGATGCCCTCCCCGAACCCGGTTCGAAGGTGTTGGACGTCGGCGCCGGGACCGGCGCGCTCTCGCTGCTCGCGGCAGAGCTCGGCTACGAGGTGACGGCGCTCGATCTGTCCCCCGGGATGCTCGGGAGGGCGGAGCTCAAGGCCAGGGAGCGCGGGCTCGAGGAGCGGATGCGGTTCGTCGTCGGTTCGGGGACCGATGCGCCCGGGGGACCGTTCGACGCCGTGATGGAGCGGCACGTCCTGTGGACGTTGCCCGATCCGGTGGGTGCGCTCGCGCAGTGGCGCGAGGTGTCGAGCCGGCTCGTGCTGTTCGAGGGGGTCTGGGGCGAGGACGACCTCCGCCGGCGGGCGAAAGACCTCGCGGCCGAGTGGCTCCGTCGGTTCATGGGCGTGCCCGACGACCACCACGCCCCGTACCCCGAGGAGGTGCTGGCCGAGCTGCCGCTCGCACGGCTGCCCTCACCCGTCCCGCTGATCGACGCGGTGTACGAGGCGGGGTGGTCGGCGGTGCGCATCAGGCGCCTGCGCGACGTCGAGTGGGCGGCCAAGCTCCACGAGCCTTGGCCCCTGGGCTCGCTCGAACAGCGCCCCCGCTACACCCTCGTCGCCGACGCCTGACGGCGCCGATGTTCACCGTCGGCGGGTCCAGAACACGTCCGTGCGGTACGGGATCGCGATCTCGTCGCCGCCGAGCTCGGGGTCGGTCGCGATCAGCTCGTCGACCTCGGCACGGACGCGCGCGCGTTCGCCCTCGGAGGCGGCCGCCACGTAGCTCACCGAGAGCACGCGATCGAGGAACGCCTCGGGCGTCACGTGGTGGACGTGGTACGCCAGGCGGTGGTGCAGCGGTCCGAACAGCTCGGTCTGCTGGAGCGCCTCCCGCCAGCGCCCCGATCGGTACCGGGGCGCGCCTTCGCCGGCCAGCCGGTCGAAGATCTCGGTCAAACGTTCGGACCAGTCGCTCGCCTCGTCGCGTGCGTTCCAGATCAGCCCGAGCGCGCCCTCGGGGCGCAGGACCCGGTGGATCTCGGGCAGCGCGCGGGCGCCGTCGAACCAGTGGAAGGCCGCGGCGGCGATGACCGCATCGAACGCTGAGTCCTCGGCGGGGATGGCTTCCGCGGTGCCGTCCAGCACCAAGACCGTCGGGCAGTTGCGCTCCAACGCGGTGCGCATCGCCGGGACGGGCTCGACGGTCGTGATCCTCGCGCCCGTATGCACGATGAGCTCGGTGAACTTGCCGGTCCCCGCGCCGAGCTCCAAGACGTCCCGTCCCTCGCCGACGCCGAGCTCGCGCACCAGGTAGGTCACGGCGTCGTCGGGGTAGCCGGGTCGCCCACGCTCGTAGTGCTCGACGGAGACCTCGAACCCGCGGCCGGCCGCGGGGTGGATCCGATCGTCGCTCACGCTGTGGCGTTCGCCGTCAGGACGTCGATCTGCCCCCGGGGCCACGCCTCGTCGTTCGGCTCCAGGCTCAACCCGAACACCTCCTCGAACCAACGGGCCACGATCGGCGCCATCTCATCGACGGTGATCTCGCGCCCGGCCAGTTGGGACAGGGACGCGACGCTCTCCCCGGCGAGACCGCAGGGCACGATCGCGTCGTACCAGGAGAGATCGGTCGTGCAGTTGAGCGCGAAACCGTGCAGCGAGACCCGCATCCGCATCAGCCGAACGCCGATCGCGCACACCTTGCTCGGTCCGGACCACACGCCGGTCTGCACCTCACTGCGATGCAGCTCGACGCCGACGTCGCCCGCTGCGCGGATCACGACCTCCTCGAGGTCGCGCACGAACCGCATCGCGTCGGGCCGCGTTCCGAGATCGAGCACCGGGTACCCGACGAGCTGTCCCGGCCCGTGGAACGTGAGCGAGCCGCCGCGATCGATGAACCGGAGCTCGGCGCCGGCGGCCGCGATCCGTTCCTCGGTCCACACGATGTGGTCGGGCCGCCAGCTCCGGCCGGCGGTGTACACCGGCGGATGCTCGAGCAGGATCAACGTGTCGTCGGCTTCGCCGGCGAGGCGGCGCTCGGCCAGCGCGTGCATCTGGGCGTTCGCGGCGTCGTAGTCGACGAGACCGACGGGCCCGATCAGGCGTGCCATCGGGCTAGAGCGCCAGGTCCTCAGCGAAGTCCCACGTCTCGAGGTTCTGCTTGACCCTCGCGAGGAACTGCGACGCGAGCGCGCCGTCGATCACGCGGTGGTCCCACGACATCGAGATGTAGACCATGTGCCGGATCGCGATCGTGTCGTCGATCACGACCGGACGCTTCTCGACGGTGTCGAACCCGAGGATGCCGGTCTGTGGCTGGTTGATGATCGGAACCGAGATCAGCGACCCGAACGGTCCCGGGTTCGTGATCGTGAACGTGCCGCCGTGGACCTCATCGGGCAGGAGCTTCTTGGCCCGCGCCCGCGTGGCGAGATCGTTGATCCCCCTCGCGATCCCCAGCAGGTTCATCGTGTCGGAGCCTTTCAGGACCGGGACGATGAGCCCCTCGTCGTAGCTCACGGCGATCCCCATGTTGACGAAGTGCTTGACCGCGATCTCATCGCCGCGGAGCTCACTGTTCACCATGGGGTGAGCCAGCAACGCCTCGGTGACCGCCCGCGTCACGAACGGCATGTACGTGAGGCCGAAGCCCTCGCGCGCCTTGAACGCGTCCTTCGTGCGTTCGCGCACACGGGCGACGTTCTCCATGTTGACCTCGACCGCGTTCCACGCGCGTGCCGAGATCTCGAGCGAGGCCTTCATGTGCTGGGCGATCGTCCGTCGGATGTGCGAGACCGGAACGATCTCCTCCCCACCCCCGACCACCGCGGGTGCAGCCTGCGCGACCCCCGGCGCGGCGGCGGGTGCGGTCGCCGGCGCGGGTTGCGCGAGCAGGGCGGCCGGGGCAGCCGCAGGCGCCGGTTGGGCCGGCTGGGCGGCCGGAGAAGGGGTGCTCGTGACGGGTGCCGCCTCGCCGTGCGCGGCCACGAACCCCAACACGTCGTTCTTCGTGATCCGGCCCCCGGTGCCGGTCCCCGAGACCTGCCCGAGATCGACGCCGTGCTCGCTCGCCAACCTCCGAACGAGCGGTGACAGGATCTGCGACCGAGGCCCCCGATCCGGCAGCGCCTGGGCGCTCGACGTCGAAGCCGCCATCTGCGAAGGCACCTGCTCGACAGCCGGAGCGGCCTCGGGCGTCGGAGCCGGCGCAGCGGGTGGTGCCGGCGCAGCGGGTGGTGCCGGAGCGGAGGGAGCATCGTCGCCACGTTCGGTAGCCGACGAGGCCTCGGCTTCTCCGGAGCTCTCCGAAGCGGGCTGCGACGCAGCTTCCGGAGCTTCGGCGCCACCCGCCCCACCGCCGGCTTCGGAGATCTCCGCGAGCTCGGTCCCCACCGCAACCGTCTCGCCCTCCGGCACCAGGATCTTCGTCAGCGTACCCGCCGCCGACGACGGCACCTCGGTGTCGACCTTGTCGGTCGAGATCTCGAACAGCGGTTCATCGAGCGCGACCTGGTCGCCCTCCTGCTTCAGCCACTTCAGGATCGTTCCCTCGATCACGGTCTCGCCGAGCTGCGGCATCTTGACGGCGGTCATCCTGCCTCCGGGTTCACCATGCGGACAGCTTGCGGACGGCGTCCTCGATGTCGGACACCTGCGGCAGGTACGCGTCCTCGAGCGGCGGAGAGAACGGCACCGGGACGTGGGGCGGCGAAAGCCGGACGACCGGCGCGTCGAGCGATTCGAACGCCTCCTCGGCGATCAACGAGGCGACCTCCGCGCCCGTGCCCAGGTAGCGCTGGCTCTCGTAGAGCACGACCGCACGGCTCGTCTTGGTCACCGTGGCGAGGATCGCCTCCACGTCCAGCGGCTGAACGGTCCGCAGGTCGAGCACCTCGACCTGGATGCCCTCGTTCGCCAGGGTCTCGGCCGCCTCGAGCGCGAGATGCACCATCATCCCGTGCGCGATCACCGAGACGTCCGTGCCCTCGCGCTTGACGTCGGCCTTGCCGATCGGGACGAGGTGGTCGGGGTCGTCCGAGACGATCTCCTTGATGCGACGGTAGATCCACTTGTGCTCGAGGAACACGCACGGGTTGTCGTCGCGGATCGCCGCCTTCAGCAGGCCTTTGGCGTCCGAGGGGAATGCGGGGCAGATGACCTTCAGGCCGGGTGCCTGCGAGAGCCACGGCTCGGGGTTCGTCGAGTGGAAGCTCGAGGCCCTGACGCCGCCGCCCGACGGCCCGCGCAGCACGACCGGGACCGGCACCCCGCTCCGGTAGTGATAGCGGGCCATCGCGGTCGTGATCTCGTCGTAGCCGCTCGACATGAAGTCCGCGTACTGGAACTCGGCGACCGGACGCAGACCCTCCATCGCCGCCCCGAGCGCGGTCCCGACGATCGTCTCCTCGACGATCGGGGTGTCCATCACGCGCGACGGGCCGAACCGCTCGATGAAGCCCTCGGTGACCTTGAACGCGCCGCCGTACACGCCGATGTCCTCGCCAAGCAGGAACACCCGCTCGTCACGCTCCATCTCCTCCCACAGCGCCTCGGCGATCGCGACGAGGTAGGTGGCCTCGCCCTGGTCGGTGCGCTTGCCCCGCGGCTCGGCACCGTGGCCGGCCGCCGACGCCTCGACGGCTCGGGTCGCCATCAGGCCTCGGTCCCGCCGCCGCGGCCGGGCGCGCCGGCCCAGTAGCCGTCGTCGGTGAACAGTCCCTTGGTGACGTCGCCGGGCTCGGGGAACGGCGAGGACAGCGCGTACTCGTAGCCGGCCTCGAACGCCGCGCGGATACGCTCGTCGAGGTCCGACACGTCCTGCTCGCTCACGACGCCTCGGGATCGGAGCAGCTCCTCGAACCGCTTGACGGGATCCTTGTCCCGCATGTACTCCTCGAGCAGCTCCTTGGGGACGTACTTCGCGGGATCGTGGCCCGCATGCCCACGCCAGCGTAGCGAGACGCTCTCGATCAGCGTGGGGCCGCCGCCCTCGCGGGCGCGCTCGACGGCGTCGTTCGCCAGCCGATACACGTCGAGCACGTCTTGCCCGTCGACGCGGACGCCCGGCATCCCGTAGGCGCCGGCTCGCTCCGCGATCGTCGGGACCGGGAACTCGAGCGGGTTGGGCGTCGAGTACGCGTACAGGTTGTTGTTGACGACCCACACCACGGGCAGCTGGTGGATCGCCGAGAGGTTCAGCGCCTCGTGCCAGCGGCCGTTCGAGGTGGCCCCGTCGCCGCAGATCGCCATCGCGACCCGCGGCTCTCCGCGCAGCTTGTATGCGAGCGCGGCCCCGCAGGCGACCGGGTAGGCGATCGGGAGGTGTGACATCACCGTCCATGTCCGGTGCCCCTGCCAGTCGCCCACATGGCTGTTGCCGTCGCGGCCGCGGGTGTAGCCGTCGATCCGGCCCCAGAACTGCGCCATCACGCGGTTCAGGTCCAGGCCCTTGGCCAGCTGCGCCGACAGGTCCCGGTGCGTGGGGAACAGCGAGTCGTTCTCGCGCAGGGCGGCGGCCACGCCGACATGCGTCCCCTCCTGGCCGCGCCCCGAGTAGATCGCGCCGGGGAGCCGGCCCTGGCGATACAGGGCCTCCATCCGCTCGTCGAAGTAGCGGCAGAGCTTGAGCAGGTAGAGCAGGTCCCTCAGCTGGTCGTCGGACAGGCCGACGCGCCAGTCCTGCGCCGCCAGCTTCTGCTTCTCGACCTTCGTCGCCACGGTCACGCTCCGTGCAGGGGCTTGCCGGCCAGTGCGAGGAAGGCCTCGCCGACGCCCTCGGACAACGTCGGGTGGGGATGGATCAGCGCGGCGACCTCGGCGGGGACGGCCTCCCACGCGACCGCGAGCATCGACTCGGAGATCAGGTCGGTGACGTGGGGGCCCACCATGTGGACCCCGAGCACCGGGCCGTCCTTGGCGGCGACGATCTTGACGAGCCCGCCCTCGCCCACGATGTTCGCCTTGCCGACCCCCTGGAAGTTGAACCGCTCGACCTCGACGTCGTGGCCGCGCTCGATCGCCTGCGCCTCGGTGATGCCGACGGACGCGATCTCGGGCGAGCAATAGGTCACGCGCGGGATCTGCGTGTAGTCGATGTCGGGCACCGCGACGCCGGCGATGCGCTCCGCGACGGCGTAGCCCTCGGTGAACGAGACGTGAGCGAGCTGCAGGGGAGTTGCCGCGACGTCGCCGATCGCCCAGACGTGGGCGGCGGTCGTCTGCAGCTGACCGTCGACCTTGACGAACCCGCGGTCGAGCTCGACCCCTGCCTCATCGAGCCCGAGATCGTCGGTGACCGGTCCCCGGCCGACGGCGACCAGGCAGACGTCGGCCGTGACGGTCTGCTCCGCGCCGCCCGCCTCGAAGGCGACCTCGACATGGTCGACCGTGTCCGAGACGCCGGTCACGCTCGCGCCGGCGTGGGCCGCGATCCCGCGCTTGCGGAACGCGCGCGAGATCTCCTTCGATAGGTCTTCGTCCTCCAGCGGCGCGACGCGCGGGAGCGCCTCGACCATCGTCACGTCGGCGCCCATCGAACGGTAGAAGCTCGCGAACTCGAGCCCGATCGCCCCCGCCCCGATGATCACGGCCGACGAGGGGATCTCGGCGTACCAGAGCGCCTCGTCGCTCGTGATGACCCGAGGCGTGACCTGCAAGCCCGGCAGGAGCCTGGGGCGCGACCCGGTGGCGACGACGACGTCGGTGGCGGTGATGGTCCGATCGCCCACCCGGACCCCCGGCCCCGCC
>DASUMC010000048.1:0-3632 GCA_036277855.1 Actinomycetota bacterium | reverse complement strand
CCGTCGGGTCGTAGCCGGCGGCCTCCAGGCGGTCGACCACATACTCGACCGACGCGTCGTGACCCGGCAGGCCCGCGAACCGGTTACCGCCGTTGTCATCGGCGATCTCCTGGAGGGCCGCCTGGTGCTCGCGGACACCCGCCAGCGTCACGCACTCCAGGAGCTTCGCGATCGTGTCGTTGGTCCGTTTCGTGCACGATCGCGGACCAGCGACCGCCGGCACAGCAGTCAGTGCTGCGACGGCGATAGTCACGATGACCACCGCCGCTGCGAACGCGGATCTTCCGCGCATGTCGAACCTCCCTCTGCTTGGGGACATCGTCTCTTGCTAACAGAGGCGGTTGTGATCGCGCAATCGGAAGTTTCACGTAGTCGCCGCTCGTCAACAGGTGGCAGGCTCATGCGTGCCGTGCGCTCACGATCTGTCCAGATACCGGGAGGAAGCCTTGACGTCTCTCCCGGAGCATCCCCACCAGAGCCGCCCGCCGCCGGGGTGGCGGTACCCTTCGGTCGTGCCACCGGACGAACGCTCGTCGAGGGTCCTCGATCGATGCGACCGGCATCCGGGAAGCCCGGCGGTCGCACGGTGCGACCGGTGCGGCCGCCCGATGTGCCTCGCGTGCTCGACCCCGGTGCGCGGGGAGAACTTCGGCAGCGAGTGCCTCGCCGACGTCTTGGGCACCGACGCCGTCGACGCGAGCCACACGAGCACACCGCGCCGCAACCGCGGCGCAAGGACGTTCGCGCTTGCGGCGTTCGGCATAGCCGTCCTCGCGACCACGCTCCCATGGAGTCGGTTCGGGCCGGGCTCGGGCGCGTTCGGCGCCTGGACGCGGAGCGGCCATTGGTCCCTGGTCGCCGCGCTCGCCGCGATCGGCGGACTCGTCATCACCGTCGCGCGATTGCGTTCCCGGCTGCGGGATCCAGGGTGGGACGTCGCGATCGCGGGTCTCGGGGCGCTGGTGGTGGTCGCGTCGCTGCTTTCGGTGCTGTTCCCGCCGGCGTTCTCGCGGCCCTGGCTCGGACCATGGTTCGCCGTCGTCGCCGGCGCCACTGCGTCTGGGATGTCGATCTGGGCAGCGATAAGCGCCCGAAACACAAGTGCCGTAGGCATTTGACTCCGCACTAGGCTCGGTGTTCGATAGCCCCGGCTCGAGGAGCCGCGAGCGGCGCGGGGAGCCCAGAAAGGAGCCTGCATGTCGCAGTCGGGTGGGTTCGACTGGTCGAAGATGTCCACGGCCAGCAGGATCTTGATCATTGCTGGGGCGATCTACATCATCGATCTCTTCCTCCCATGGCAAAGCGTCGATTTCGGCATCGACACGCTGACGGTGAGCGGCGTGCACGGGATCGGCGTGCTGAACCTTCTCCTCGCGATCGCGCTCGTCGCCTGGGAGGTGATGGCCATCGCGGGGGTGGAGATCAACGCACCCAAGTCGTTGATCAGCGCCGCGCTCGCGGGCGGGATCGTGCTCTTCACGATCTTGAAGATCATCGTCGACAGCGAGGCGATGGCGATCTTCGCCTGGATCGGGCTCATCCTGGCCTTGGTGATCGGGTACGGCGGCTGGATGCGCTGGCAGGAACACCAGGCCTCGGGTGGCGGCATGGGTGGAAGCAGCACCGGTGGCACCGCTCCCCCTCCGATGCCCGGCGGCCCACCGGCTTGACGTCCTGAGCTCCGATCGATCGTGGCGAAACGGCCCGGCGATCCGCCGGGCCGTTCGCGTTTTTCGCGACTGGATCTCTCGTTCCTGGACCGGACGTACGATGCTGAGGACGCCGTGAAGCGATGCCCGTACTGCGCCGAGGAGATCCGGGACGAAGCGATCAAGTGCCGCTTCTGCGGCAGCATGCTCGAGGAGCCCCTCCCCGGCCCCCCGCTGGAGCAACCGTCGATCGGCGACGAGGCGCTGCAGTTCACCCACTCGGGCTCGAGGTATCTCCTGGGTTACGGACGGGACTTCTTCGGGATCTGGGACCGCCAGGGCGGCCACGGACCGGTCTCGCGCTACCCCAGGACCGACGAGGGGTGGCGGTCGGCCTGGCTCTCGTTCTCCTCGTGGGAGCCGCAGAGCGCGGAGGTGGGCATCGGCGCCGCATCCACCAGTCTCTCGACGGCCTCCCCGCAGGGCGCCTGGGCGCCGGCGCCGCCGCAGCGCCGGGTGAGCGGTGCCTGGTGGCTCCTCCCGATCTTCATGGGCTGGCTCGGCGGCCTGATCGCCTGGCTCGTCAACAAGGACGTCGACCCCAAGCGCGCCCGGGCAATGCTCATCACGGGGATCGCGGTCAGTGTGGTCCTGGTCATCCTGCTGGTGTCCGCACCGCCCTCCACCACCTGAACCCCGCCGTTGCGGCTCCGAGCGCGCCGCCGGTCACCCCCCAGGCGAGCGCGACTAGGGTCCCGGTGACCGGATCGGGACCGATCCACAGGTGGCCACCTCGACCGACGGCGTCCGGGTCGGCGCCGTAGGACAAGGTGATCGACGAGGCGAGGATCGCCCCGAGCATCACGACGGCGAAGACGGCGCCGGCCGCGGCTCCCACGGCGGCCGCGGCGCCCCCCGAACGCTCCGAGACCGATCCCGCCCATCGGCCACCCATGATCGTCGCGATCGCGGGGACGAGCAGGAACGCCAGGTACCCCGGCGGCGCGTTCCCGAACGCCACCTCGCCGCTCGACCTCTCGAACGACGGGAACCGCCGGTAGCACAGCACGTCCGAGCGCTCGCTCCCCCGGACCACGTCACACGCCCCCGCGGCCGGCACGAAGGTCCAGATCGCCTCGTTCGGCGAGAGCGCGAGGTGATGGGCGAGGAGGGCCGATCCCGGTCCCGGCCGCTCGAACACGGTATCGACGTACCTGGCCGTCGATGGCGTCGCGAGGGCGACGGCTTCGTCCGGCTGAGCGATCCCGGCCACGAACAGGCCAACGTAGGAGAGCGCGAGCGCGAACAGGAACATCCGCCACCCGCCGCCGAGCACCGCCCGCGTGCGTGCGGCCGACGGGTCGGGAGCCGAGGAGGCCCACGACCACACCCCTCCCGACGCCCCGGCCAGCGCCGCGATCGCGAACGGGAACACGAGCGCCTGCCAAGCGGACAGGGAGATGCGGACGCCACCGGTCACGAACGACCCGAGCTCGACGGGTTCCTCGAACCGCACGAGGAGCGCTACGAGCAGCACGGGCGGGGCGTAGCCCAGGGCGACCCGAGACCCGGTCAGCGCCCGAACGCCGACCCGGTCGCCGAACGCCGAGCGCCGCCCGGCCCGGAACAGCAGCCAGACGGCGAGGGCCGTCACGGCGAGCAGGGCGACCCCGAGCTCGACGGTGGCCGAACCGCCACCAGGGAGATTCGCGCCCGGCAGCCTCGACGCGTCGATCGCGAGGTCGCCCTCGAACACCAACGCCACGTGGTGGAAGGGACCAAGATAGAGCGCACCGACCCGGACGGCGCCCCCGAACGACACGCCCGGGGCCGCGACCACGAGCGTGGTCACGGCGGCGACGAGGCCGATGCCACAAATCAGCAGGAAGATCAGGAACCCCCGCAGGAGCGACCCCGGCCAGTCGGAGGATCCGTCGGGGAGCACGGGCCCGCGACCCGGCGGGGTCACGGCAAGGCGGCGCG
>DASUMC010000047.1:0-6836 GCA_036277855.1 Actinomycetota bacterium | reverse complement strand
GCCACCTTGGTCCCCAGGCCCCCGTCCCCGCGTTCGAGCACCTGGGCGGTCTTGACGTCGGCCCACTCCGGATACGCCTCGAAGTCGGTCAGGACGTCCATGACCTCGACCGCCGGGGCCTCGATCACGATCTGGCCCTCGGTCTGCTCGCTCATGCCTGCTCCCCCATGAGGACGGGATGTTACCGGCGGGCGGCAGGCAACGTGACGAACGTGGCGATCACGACGGACAGGAAGACCAGACCGGCCGACGTCCACAGCAACGTCCGGGAGCTCATCAGAGGCTCGTTTCCGGCCGCCAGCCGGTAAGCGTCCATCGCCGACACCACGTAGATCAGCACCGAGGCGCCGAGGAACAGGGCGAACAGGGGAAGGGTCGGGCCGAGCCCGCCCTTGCCGAACCGCGATACGAGCAGGATCACCAATGCCGCGAACGACCAGGCGAACATCACGAAGCGCCCCACCGCATCGGTCCGCCGGCCGAGCTTCCAATGGCCGAGCCCGGGCCAGAGCATCGACCACACCGCCGCCGTCTGCGGCTCGATCTCCGACGCCGCCCTGGGCTCCGCGAGCAGCCGGCCGAACGGGGTCCCGCAGACCGGGCACGCGTTCGCATCGATCGGGTTGCGGGTCTCGCAGACCGGACACGTCCAGGCGAGCGTGCCGCCCTCGACCTCGATCGCGCCCCCCGATGTGCCCCGGAGCGCCCTGGGCTCCGCGGTTCCGGTCGTGGCCGCCGTCGCCGGGCCGTCGGCCTCGATGCGGGCTCCCTCGCGTTCGAGCGGCGAGAAACACTGCCCGCACCACTCGGCGTCCGCGGACGCGAGGGCGCCGCAGGCCGGGCACCGGCGTTCGCGCATCATGCGACGCAGGGTACCTCCGCCCGCGACCGGGACCATGGAACCGCGGGGTCAGGCGACCGCCTCGCGCAACCAGCCGGCGAGCTGCTCCGCGGCCCTGGACCACCCGAACGCTCGCACCACCCGCTCGCGGCCGGCGCGACCCATCGCGTCCGCGCGCTGGGGGTCCGCGAGCAACGAGCCCACGGCGCCGGCGACCTCGTCGACGTCCGACCCCTTCACGAGCAGGCCGGTCTCGCCGGGCGCGAGGGACTCGCGGGCTCCCCCGGAGTCCCCGACCACCACCGGCCGCGCGCACGCGGCCGCCTCGAGGAACACGTTGCCCCAGCCCTCGACCTCCAGACCCCCCAGGCGGCTCCGACACGGCATCGCGAACACGTTCCCCGCGCGGTAGTAGCGCGGCAGGTCGCCCTCGGAGACCTGACCCGCGAACGCGACGGAGCCGTCCGGCGCGTCCGCGGCGAGTCGTTCCAGCCGGTCGCGATCGGGCCCATCCCCCACGATCAGCAGGGAGGCATCGGGGACCTCACGGCGGATCCGGGGCATCGCGCGGATCAGCACGTCCTGGCCCTTGCGCGCCACCAAGCGGCTCACGCAGACGATCAGCGGGCGGTCGGTGACCCCATGGAGGTCGGTCAGGTCCCCGTAGGGCAGGTCCGGGCGGAAGGCCTCGAGATCGGCGCCGGGGTACATCACGGAGACGGGCACGTCGTCCGGAACGGCGGTTCGCACGACCCGGGCGATGAAGGCGCTGCACATCACCGGCACCCGCGCCGCACGTGCCGTGGCGCGCCGGACGAGGGCGTGGGTGCCGGGCGCGATCGAGAGCCAGTACTCGAACCCGTGCGCCGCCGCGAGGTACGGGGTCCCGGTCTCCGCCAGCCCAGGTCCGAGGAGGGCGAGCGGGTAGACCGCTCCGAACAGGACCACCTCGGCCCCGAACGACCGGATGGCCTCGTGGAGGCGTCGCCGAACCTCGGGGAGCGGCCAGAGGAAGCGTTCGGGCTGGCGGTACACGGCGTACGGCGCGGCCCGATCGAACGCGTTGCCGCCCTCCGCGTTCGGACACAGGACCGCGACCCGGTCCGGCGGGAGGCGCCGGACGAGCGCCTCCAGCGTGCGTTGGATCCCGCCCACCTGGGGCGGGTAGTCGTTCGTGACCAGGAGCGTCCGCGGAACGTCCACGGCGGCCTATCCTCGCAGACATGGTCGGACCGACGTTCGAGGAGCAGCTCGAGGCGCTCGAGCAGGAGCGCGCGTTCGTGGACCTCCGAGGCTGGGGCCTCACCGAGGTTCGAGGAACCGATGCGCAGGGGTGGCTGAACGACCTCATCACCGCCTCGGTGGAGGGTCTCGCCGAAGATGCGGCGCTGCGCTCGTTCCTGCTCTCCCCCACCGGCAGGATCCGCGCCGACGTCCGCGTCCTGCGTGCCCGCGCGGGCGATGGGTTCCTCCTGCTGCAGGACACCGCCCAGCCCGAGACGATCGCCGATCTGCTCGCGCCCTACATCCTGTCCTCGGATGTCGAGCTGGCGCCTGCCGACCCCGGCGGGCTCCTCCTGAGGCCCCGGCCCAGTCTCGGTTGGACGGCGGCATGGGAGGCTCGGGACGACGGGTCGGTCGCCGCCGGCCCGGAGGCGCTCGAGGCCTGGCGGATCCGCCACGGGCTTGCCCGTTTCCCGGTCGACCTCGACGCGGACTCCCTGCCGGCCGAGGCCGGCCTCGACGTCGAGCCGGTGATCGACCGGAGCAAGGGCTGCTACCTGGGGCAGGAGTCGGTTGCACGGGTACGGAACCTCGGCCACCCGCCGCGGCTCGTCGTCGGGGTCAGGACGGAGGTCCCGCTGCGGCCCGGCACGCCGGTCCGTTCGCGGGGAGACGGGGTCGGGAGCGTGACCAGCGTGGAGCCGAGGGGAGGATCGTCGGCCATGGTTCGTATCCGTTGGGACGCAAGGGATACCGAGCTCACCGCCGAGGGCGGCATCGCCCTGGAGCGCCGCGAACCGTCGATCGGGAGCCCCCCGATACTACGGAGTCCCTGACTTTTCAAGACTGTTCTCGTTCGACCGCGAACGGTACAAGGGTTTCCTGCGCGCACAGGCCCCCTCCGGGTCCCCGGCGCAACCCGACGAGGCACGCAGGGAGTTGAGTGTGACCAAGGACCGGATCGCAGGGATCGACCTGAAGACCCTCCCCCCCGACCCCTCCCCCCCGGACATCTGGCAGGATCAGGCGGCCTGCTACGGGATCGACCCGGACACGTTCTTCCCTACCTCCGAGGAGGAGGCGGGACCCGCGCTCGCGTTCTGCTCCGCCTGCGACATCCGCGAGACCTGTCTCTCGTGGGCCCTGAAGAACGGTGAGCGCTACGGCGTGTGGGGCGGCCTCACCGAGCAGCAGCGTCGCCGCCTCGTCCGGTTCGTGGCCTGAGGCCACCGGCCGCACGGGGCTCCGGCGCGGCTGGTCGCGCGGCCGGGACGGGGCCCATACTTGCGGACCCATGACGTCCGGCACGATCCGCGCGAGCGCGCCCCTTCGGATCAGCTTCGTGGGAGGCGGCACCGACTTCCCCCATTACTACGACCTTCACGGCGGCGCCGTCCTGTCGGCGACGATCGACCACGCGGCGCACGTCTCGGTCGCGCCGCGTGGCGATCGGCAGGTGCGGATCCGTTCGCTGGATCTCGGTCACCTCGTCGAGTACCGCCTCGAGCGCGGGCCGGTGTACGACGGCGTGATGGACCTCCCCAAGGCCGCGATCGAGCGGATGGGGGTCCCGAGGGGGATCGATGTCGACATCGCATCCGACGCACCGCCCGGCAGCGGGCTCGGAGGCTCCTCCGCGTTGGTCACGGCGTGTGTCGGCGCGCTCGCGATGCTGACGAACCGGTCGATGGCGCCCCGCGATGTCGCCGAGCTCGCCTATGCGATCGAGCGGGAGGATCTCGGCATCGCGGGCGGATGGCAGGATCAGTACGCGGCGGCCTTCGGCGGCTTCAACCTGCTCGAGTTCGACCGACGCGGGGTTGCCGTCCGGCCCCTCGCGCTCTCGCCCGAGGCGGTCGGAGAGCTCCGGGCGCACCTGTTGCTCTGCTACACGGGCCACGTCCGGACCGACCTCGGGCTGATCGCCACCCAGATCCGCATGTACGAGGAGGGGCGAGAAGACACGATCGTCGGGATGAAGCAGCTGCAGGCGATGGCGTTCGAGATGCGACGGGAGCTCGAGGAGGGGCACCTCGACCGACTGGGGCCGATGCTCCGCGCCGCCTTCGAGAGCAAGAAGCTGATGAACCCCCACGTCTCCGAGGGCACTCGGATCGAACACCTGCTCGCGGTGGCCGAGGACACGGGTGCCTCGGGCGGCAAGATCTGCGGCGCCGGGGGCGGAGGCTACCTCCTGCTCGCCTGCCCCCCCGACCGCCAGCCCGCGGTCAGGGGCGCGCTCGAAGCGCTCGGCGGCCAGTTCGCGGAGTTCGCGTTCCGCGCCCACGGGGTCGAGGCACGCGACGGCGGTCGTGTGTGGAGACCGTCGTGAGCCGCCGCTTCGTCCTGCTCGATCGCGACGGCACGATCAACGAGGAGATCGGGTACGTGCTCCGGCCCGACGAGCTCCGGCTGATCCCCGGTGCGGGAGAGGCCCTGCGCGTGCTCCGGGGGCTCGGGCTCGGGCTCGTCGTCCTGACGAACCAGTCCCCCATCGGTCGCGGGATGCTCGCCCTCGCCGGGCTCCACGAGATCCACGCGCGGCTGACGGACCTGCTCGCCGCCCATGGCGTGACGCTGGACGGCATCGAGTTCTGTCCGCATCGGCCGACCGAGGGCTGTGCGTGCCGGAAGCCCGGGACGCTGATGGTCGAGCGCGCCGCCCTCGCCCTGGGGTTCGACCCCGCCGCCGCCTGGCTCGTCGGCGATCACGGGTCCGACCTGCGGCTGGGGCGTTCGGTCGGCGCCCGCACGATCCTCGTGCGCACCGGCCACGGGGACGAAGAGCTCGAACGCGGAGCCGGGGAGGACGCCGACCACGTCGTCGCCGACCTGCGTGAGGCGGCGGCCATCATCCGGGACGACCTGTTGACGAGCGTGGGGCCGTGAACCTCGATCGGGTGCGCGAGTACCTGCTCGAGACCTCGCGCACGGCCGCTCGGACCGCCGACGAGTGCGCGGTGCAGATCGTCGACGCGTCGGCCGCGATCGTCGAGTCGCTCCGGGACGGAGGGAAGATCCTGCTGTGCGGCAACGGTGGCAGCGCCGGCGACGCCCAGCATCTGGCGACCGAGTTCGTCAGCACGCTCACCGTCGATCGGCGGCGCGATGCCATCGCGGCGATCGCGCTCACTACGGACACCTCGCTGCTGACGGCGGTGGCAAACGACTTCGGCTTCGACGGCGTGTTCGAACGCCAGGTGGAAGCCCTCGGTCGCGAGGGCGACGTGCTCGTCGGGATCTCGACGAGCGGAAACTCGGAGAACGTGGTGCGGGCGTTCGCGACGGCGAAGGCGGCCCGCCTCCGGACGATCGCGCTGACGGGCGGATCGAGCGGCAAGCTGGGGCCGCTCGCGGACGTGGAGATCAACGTGCCGAGCACGGAGACCTCACACATCCAGGAGGCGCACATCGCCGTGGGTCAGCTGATCGCGTTCCTGGTCGAGGACGAGCTCTTCCCCCGTTAACCGTCGCGACCGAGCCCCCCCAACCGCGTGCTAGCCACCCGCGGATCCGTGGTGGGTGCCCCCATGCGGCCGACGCGCGCGCCGACGTACGGTGTCCATGGGATGGACACCGTCATCGAGGTCGAGGGGCTCCGCAAGGAGTACCGGCGGGTCCGGGGCAGCCGGACCGTTGCGGTCGACGGCCTGGATCTGGCCGTCCCGCGCGGCGGCGTGTTCGGCTTCCTCGGGCCGAACGGCGCAGGCAAGACCACGACGATCCGGTGCCTCCTCGGTCTCGTCCGTCCGACCGGGGGGCGGTGTCGCCTGCTCGGTGAGGAGCCCGCGGGGCTCCACAGGGTCATCGGCCGGGTCGGCTCGATCGTCGAGAGCCCGACGATGTACCCGCGCTTCTCCGCGAGGCGAAACCTCGAGCTGCTCGGACGGATCTCGGGCATCGGGCGCGCGCGCGTCCGCGAGGTGCTCGACGAGGTCGGGCTCGCCGAACGCGCGGACGATCAGGTCAAGACGTTCTCGCTCGGCATGAAGCAGCGGCTCGGGATCGCGGGTGCCCTCCTCAAGGATCCCGAGGTCTTGATCCTCGACGAGCCTGCCAACGGGCTCGATCCGGCCGGGATCGTCGAGGTGCGCGAGCTGATGCGGCGCCTCGGGAACGAGGGCAGGACCGTCTTCGTCTCGAGCCACATCCTGAACGAGGTCCAGCAGACGGTCGACCGCGTCGCGATCCTGGCCAGGGGTCGGCAGGTCGCGACCGGTCCGGTGCACGAGGTCCTCACCGCGGGGCACGCCACGCGGCTGCTCGTGCGGCTCGACGATATGCCCGAGGGTCTCCGGATCCTCGGCGAGGCCGGGATCGACGCACGCGCCGACGACGGCTTCATCCGGGTCGGACTCCCGCCCGCCGACGCGGCGCGCGTGACGCGAACCCTTGCCGATCGAGGGCTGTATCTGACCGAGCTTCGCGCCGACGAGGCCGATCTCGAGACCGTCTTCCTCGAGCTCACCGGCGGCGCCTCCACCGAGGGCGCGCGATGAGCGGACTGCTCGCCTCGGAGTTCCGGCGGTTCCGGTCGCGCCGACTGGTCAGGGTGCTCGTCGCGCTCGAGGCGCTCGCGGTCGTCGCGACCGGCGTGATCGTGTTCCTCACACAGGAGTACGCGCTCGTCGGTCTGCCCGACGTGCTGATGGGCACGTCGCTGGTCCTCGTGTCCGTCGGGTGGATCCTCGGTGCCTCCGCGATCGGCGCCGACTGGCACGCCGGCCACGTCACGACGATCCTGAGCTGGGAGCCACGACGCGGGCGGGTG
>DASUMC010000046.1:0-2332 GCA_036277855.1 Actinomycetota bacterium | reverse complement strand
GCAGGTGTTCTCCGAGATCCAGGTCGCCCGCCCCGACCCGGGCGTGACCCTGGATGACGACCTGCCGGGAGACCTGCCGCCCATATTCGCCGACCGCGAGCGGGTCCATCAGGTGCTGTTCAACCTGCTCGACAACGCGGTGCGACTCACGCCGACCGGCGGGCGCGTGTCGGTCACCGCGTCGAGCCACAACGGTTCGATCGACGTGGTCGTCACCGACACGGGCCCGGGCATCGCGGCCGAGCACCTGCCCCACGTGTTCGAACGCTTCTACCGGGTGGACGAGTCGCGTTCGCGCGACGACGGCGGGACCGGGATCGGGCTCGCCATCGCGCGTTCGGTGGTCGAGGCGCACGGCGGGCGGATCTGGGCCGACAGCGAGCCCGGCCGGGGGAGCGCCTTCACGTTCGAGCTGCCGGTCGCCACGGCGTCCGGTGCGCCGGGCGGGGAGCGCCCGAGCGCCGCCCCCTCGAAGGAGACAAGGAGGAACGGATGACATCCGCTACCACGACCATCGACGTCGCCGCCCCGGAGCGCTACGCCTTCCTCGACCTCACGGAGGAGCTCGAGCGTGCGATCAAGGACTCGGGCGTCACCGATGGATCGGTGGTTGCCTTCTGCGCCCACACGACGTGCGCGCTGATCGTCAACGAGTGGGAGGACGGCGCGCTCGAGGACTTCCGGGCCAGGATGCTGCGCCTGGTCCCCGACGACGCGTACTACGCCCACGACGACGCGGCGCGCCGCACGCAGAACCTGGACGAGTCCCACGAGCGCCGGAACGGCCCCGCGCACGTGAAGGCGATGCTGCTCTCGGCCTCCTCCCACGCGATCCCCGTGGCGGGCGGCACGGCGATGCTGGGGCGGTGGCAGCGGCTGATCCTGTTCGAGATGGACGAACCCAAGGACCGGCAGGTCGTCTTCCACGTGTTCGGCGAGTAGGCGGGCCGGGGTGCGAGGGGCTCCAGAAGCGAGCGCGGATGCGCGAGCGGTCGCCCCCGGGAGGAATGGGAGACTGGAACCGTGCTGACCGAACGCAGGAAGAGTCGCCAGGTGCGGGTGGGCGACGTCACGATCGGCGGCGACGCACCGATCCGCGTCCAGTCGATGACCACGACCAAGACCGCCGACATCAACGCCACCCTTCAGCAGATCGCCTCGCTGGTCGCGGCCGGGGTCGACATCGTCCGGGTGGCCGTGCCGCACTGGGAGGACGCCGAGGCCCTGACGGCGATCGCGGCCAAGTCGACCGTTCCCGTGGTCGCCGACATCCATTTCCAGTGGAAGTACGCGATGGCGGCGCTCGAGGCCGGGATCCAGGGCCTCCGCATCAACCCGGGCAACATCAAGTATCAGGACAAGGTGCGGCTGATCGCGCGCGAGGCAAGGGCTCGGAGCGTGCCGATCCGCATCGGCGTGAACGCGGGGTCGCTCGAGAAGGATGTGCTGGCCAAGCACGGCGCTCCGACGGCGGCGGCGTTGGTGGAGAGTGCGCTCGACGAGGTAAGGATCCTCGAGGAGGAGGACTTCTCCGACATCAAGATCTCGGTCAAGCACTCGAACGCCGGCGTCATGATCCAGGCGTACCGGTTGCTCGCGGAGGCCTGTGACTATCCGTTGCATCTGGGCGTCACCGAGGCCGGCCCGATGCCGGCCGGGGGTGTCAAGAGCGCGGTGGGGATCGGCACGCTGCTCTCGGAGGGGATCGGCGATACGATCCGCGTCTCGCTCACGGACGACCCGGTCGAAGAGGTCAAGGTCGGGACGTGGATCCTCCAGTCGCTCGGCCTGCGCAAGCGCGGGCTCGACCTCGTGGCGTGTCCCTCCTGCGGGCGGGCGGAGGTCGACGTCCTCGGCCTGACCAAGCAGGTGCAGCAGGCCATCGAACGCGAGGGGCTGAAGGTCCCCATCCGCGTCGCCGTGATGGGCTGCGTCGTGAACGGACCGGGCGAGGCTCGGGAGGCCGATCTGGGGATCGCGGCCGGCAAGGGCCAGGGGTTCCTCATCGTCAAGGGTGAGGTGGTCGACAAGATCCCCGAGGACCGGTTCGTCGAGCGGGTCATCGAGGAGGCGCGGAAGATCGCGGTCGCGCGCGAGGCGGAGGCCGCGACGTAGGTCGGGCCTCGTCGACGCCCCTCGAGGGCGCGTCCCGGTGGCATGGAAGCGTGCGGGTGACCGCGGTCACGTCCGACCGGTGGCACGCGGCACCGAAACCTCCGACTCGCCGGCCTACGGTGGCCGGGACGAACCGAAGGAGGCGAGGTCGATGGCCACCAGGATCGAGACGCTCGGAGGAGGAAGGCGAGCCCCGAGGGCCGCCTGGATCATGCTG
>DASUMC010000045.1:0-10173 GCA_036277855.1 Actinomycetota bacterium | reverse complement strand
CCTGTTCAAGGAGTGGGAGCCCTCGGTGACCGTTCGGGGCCTCTACTCAACGGTCGGGTTCCGGGCCGACACCGACCTGATGCTCTGGTTCGTCGGGCCGACCGCCGACGCGGTGCAGGATGCGCTCGTCGCGTTCCGGCGAACGCGGGCCGGGCGCGAGCTCGACGTGGCCTGGACATTCATGGGCGTGGTCAAGCCGGCCGAGTTCACCCCCGACCACGCCCCGGCCTTCGTCAGGGGGGAGGCCCCGCGCCGCTACCTCTGCGCATACCCGTTCGTTCGAACGCCCGAGTGGTACCTGCTCCCGTCGGACGAACGCGCGTCGCTGTTGCGCGAGCACGGCGAGGCCGGTCGGGAGTTCCCCGAGGTGCTCGCGAACACCACGAGTGCGTTCGGCATCAACGACTGGGAGTGGATCCTCGCGTTCGAGGCGGAGGAGCTCGACCGGATCGTGGACTGCATCCGCCGGCTCCGCGAGGCGCAGGCGCGACGGTTCACCAAGGTGGAGGTCCCGTTCGTGACGGGGATCCGCAAAGACGTGCGCGCGGCCCTCGCCGATCTGGCCTAGCGCTGATCCATGCTTCTCGTGGACCACAGGCGAGCCTGGGCCTGCTTGGTCTCCGCGCTCGTGGGTTCCGTGTCCTTCCATCGACGGATGCTGCGGAGGTAGAGCAGCCAGCCGATCGCCAGGGCGGCGATGCTCCCGACGAGCACCCACGACTCGAGAGTCACGCGACGAGCCTACGCCTCAGCGGGCCATAATGGTGACCCGAACGGAACGGAGGTCCCCGTCATGGCGCACGCGAAGGACAAGGGCGAGAAGCAGGCCAAGAAGACCGCGCAGAAGTCGATCAAGGAGAAGCGTGCGGCGAAGAAGGCGAAGAAGTCCACCACCGCGCGATCCGAGTAAGGCGTGTTCGAGGACCTGCCGGCCTGGGGCGGCGAGGAGGTCGTCGTCCGGTTCGACGAGCCGACCGCGACGTGGATGTTCGTCTGCGTGCATTCGACGGTGCTCGGTCCCGGCGCCGGCGGCACGCGCATGAAGGTGTACGCCGAGCCGAGTGACGCCCTTCGGGACGGCCTCCGCCTGTCCTCGGCGATGACGAGCAAGAACGCGATGGCCGGGCTGCCGCTCGGCGGCGGCAAGGCCGTGCTCGCGGTCCCGGAGATCCCCGAGGGCGAGCGCCGACGCGACCTCTTCCTCCGCTACGGGGACCTGGTCGAGTCGCTCCACGGCACGTACCGGACGGCGTGTGACATGAACACCTCGTCCGCCGACATGGACGTCGTGGGCGAGCGATCCTCGTCCGTGTTCGGCAAGACGGAGGCGGCGGGCGGTTCGGGCAGCTCGGCGGAAGACACCGCCGTGGGCGTCTTCCACGGGATCCGCGCCGCGGTTGCCCACGCGTTCGGCTCGGACGACCTGGACGGGCGGACCGTCGCGGTGCAGGGCGTCGGCGCCGTCGGCGAGCCGCTGTCGCGGTTCCTCGCGGAGGCGGGCGCACAGCTCACGATTGCCGACGTCGACGACGTGCGGGCCAAGGAGCTGGCCGAGGAGCTTGAGGCCAACGCGGTCCCGGCGGACCGGATCGCCGAGGTCGAGTGCGACGTGTTCTCGCCGTGCGCGACGGGCGGCGTCCTGAACGCGGGAACGATTCCCTCGTTGCGGTGCCGCGTGATCGCCGGCGCGGCGAACAACCAATTGAGCCAGCCGGCCGACGCCGAGCGTCTGGCCGAACGCGGCATCCTGTACGCCCCCGACTACGTCGTGAACGCCGGTGGCATGATCCACCTCGCCGGCTACGAGATCCTGCACGAGGCCTTCATCGATGTGCGGAGACGACTGCTCGGGATCGGCGCGACGCTGGGCGATGTGTTCGCTCGCGCCGATGCCGGGGGGATCTCGACCGGCGCGGCTGCCGACGAGATCGTGGCACTGCGCCTCTCTGCGGCGAGGGTCCCCTGATGGGCCGCGACCTTGCGTCGATGGAGTGCATCCCGTGCCGCGGCGGCGTGCCGCCGCTCGACCGAACCGAGATCGAGTCGTACCTGGCCGATCTCGGACACGAGTGGCGGGTGGTGGACGAGCATCACCTCGAGAAGGAGTACCGCTTCGCGGACTTCAAGGAGGCGCTCGCATATACGAACCGAGTAGGCGAGCTCGCCGAGCGGATCGGTCACCACCCGGACATCTACCTCGCCTGGGGCAAGGTCCGGCTGACCGTGTGGACGCACAAGATCGACGGTCTGCACGAGGCCGACTTCGTGTTCGCGGCCAAGGCCGACCGGGCCATGGCGGACCCGGCCGGCTGACGGTTCCGGTTACGCCCCGGCCTTGACGAGGCCGAGCTCGCGCAGGGTGGCCCACGGGATCACGTGGCAGTACGGCTCGTGGCCGTTCTTGTCGTAGTACTGCTGGTGGTAGTCCTCCGCGGGGTAGAAGGGTCCCGCGGGCGTGATCTCGGTGGCGATCGGCCGGTCGAACCGAGCCTGCGCGGCGTCGCGCGAGGCCTCGGCGGCCCGCTGCTGCTCGTCCGAGCTCGTGAAGATCGCACTCCGGTACTGGTCTCCGACGTCCGGACCCTGGCGGTCGACCTGCGTCGGGTCGTGCATCGCCCAGAACACCTCGAGCAGCTGCTCGAAGCTCACGACCGAGGGATCGAATCCGACGCGGAGCACCTCGGCATGGCCGGTCCCGTGGGAGCACACGTCCCGGTAGGTCGGGTTCTCGGTGTGGCCACCCGCGTAGCCGACCTCGGTGCGTAGGACCCCGGGGACGCGCTCGAACACGTACTCGACGCCCCAGAAGCATCCCGCGCCGAACGTCGCGGTCTCGGTGGTCATGCTGAACATCCCTCCTTCGGATGGGTTCAACTCTTCAGTCCGTTCACCCCTCGCAACGTTACGTCGCGGGACCGGATCCGACGCGTCAGCCTTCGAACGTACCGGCGGCCTCGAGGACCAGGTCGACCTCGCCCGTTCCGTGCTCGGTGCCGAGCGCCCACAGCTCGTAGCCGCTCGGCGGCAGCCAGACGTCGTGGTCGAGCAGATGGTGGAAGAAGCGCGCATAGCGCTCGTGGTCGGCGTTCCTCGCCCCGGCGAAGTCACGAACGGGTTCGGAGGAGAAGAACAGGCTGAACAGCGACCCAGCCCGGTTGACGGTGACGGGGATGGCTCGCGCGCCGAGGCGTTCGGTCAGCTCGTCGGCAAGGGTGGTCGCGGTCGCCTCGAGGACGGCGTAGGGGTCGAGCCGTTCGGCGAGGTCGAGCGCGGCGATCCCCGCCGCGACCGCCACCGGGTTCCCGGACAAGGTGCCCGCCTGGTAGACGGGGCCGATCGGCGCGAGCTGCTCCATCACGCTCCGGCGGCCGCCGAACGCGGCGCACGGGAACCCTCCCCCCATGACCTTGCCGAGGACCGTCAGATCCGGCGTCACGCCATACGCGCCCTGCGCGCCGCCCAACGCGATGCGAAACCCGGTGATCACCTCGTCGAACACCAGGAGCGCCCCGGCCGCCGAACAGCGCTCGCGGAGCCCCTCGAGGAACCCCGGCTCGGGCGATACGACGCCCATGTTCGCCGCGACCGGCTCGACGATCACGGCGGCGATCTGCTGCCCGTGCTCCACGAACGCGGCTCCGACGCCTTCGAGGTCGTTGAAGGGCACCGTGAGAGTGTCCCGGGCCGCGCCCTCGGTCACGCCCGGCGAGCCGGGGATCCCGAGCGTCGCCACGCCGCTTCCGGCGCCCGCCGCGAGCAGCGCGTCCGAGTGTCCGTGGTAGCAGCCCTCGAACTTCACCACCACGTCGCGGCCGGTGAACCCTCGCGCCAGGCGGATCGCGCTCATGGCGGCCTCGGTCCCGCTCGAGACCAGCCGGACCATCTCGATCGAGGGCATCGCCGCCGTGATGCGTTCGGCGAGCTCGACCTCCGCCTCGGTGGGGGCGCCGAACGTGGTCCCGCGCTCCGCGGCCTCGCGAGCGGCCTCCAGGATCTCGGGCCGCGCGTGGCCGAACAGAAGCGCCCCCCAGGATTGGACGAGGTCGACGTAGCGCCGCCCGTCGGCGTCGACGAGGTACGCGCCCTCGCCCCTGACCGCGAACCGCGGGTTCCCGCCCACCGCGCCGAACGCCCGCACCGGCGAGTTCACGCCGCCGGGGATCACGCGCCTGGCCCGCTCGAACAGATCCTCCGATCGGGTCACGGGCGCATCAGGACGACAGCCAGTCGGCGGCGTCCTTCGCGTGGTACGTGAGGATCAGGTCGGCGCCCGCGCGCCGGATCGAGGTGAGCACCTCGAGCACGGCCTTGCGTTCGTCGAGCCACCCGTTCCGGGCTGCCGCCTTCACCATCGCGTACTCGCCCGAGACGTTGTAGGCGGCCATGGGGAACCGCGTCCGGTCCTTGGCCCGGCGGATCACGTCCAGATAGGGGAGGGCCGGCTTGACCATCACGACATCGGCGCCCTGGTCGATGTCGGCCTCGATCTCACGGATCGCCTCGTCGGCGTTCGGCGGGTCCATCTGGTAGCCCGTGCGGTCGCCGAAGCGCGGTGCGCACTCGGCCGCCTCGCGGAACGGACCGTAGAACGAGGAGGCGAACTTCGCCGCGTACGCCAGGATCCCGACGCGCTCGAAGCCCCCCGCGTCGAGCTCGTCGCGGATCGCTGCGACCTGCCCGTCCATCATGCCGCTCGGTCCGACGAGATGGGCTCCGGCCCCGGCCTGCGCGATCGCGATCCGCCGGTAGCGCTCGAGCGTCGCGTCGTTGTCGACCTGTCCGTGCTCGTCGAGCACACCGCAGTGGCCGTGGTCCGTGTATTCGTCCAGGCACAGGTCGGCGATCACCACGTGGTCGTCGCCGAGCTCCTCCCGAAGCAACCGGAGCGCCCGCTGCGCGACCCCGTCCGGGTTCCACGCCTCCGAACCCTCCGCGTCCTTGTGTTCGGGGACGCCGAACAGCATGAACGCGAGCACGCCCCTGCTCGCGATCTCGGACGCCTCCTTGCGAAGGGACTCGAGCGTGTGCTGGGACTGTCCGGGCATCGAGGCGATCGGCACGGGTTCGGACACGCCCTCCTTGACGAACAGAGGCGCGACGAGTTGCCGCGGTCCGAGATCGGTCTCGCGGATCAGCGTCCGGAGCGCGGGGGTTCGGCGCATCCGGCGCGGCCGGCGGCGAAGGGGATCGCCCATCGGGATGGATGCTACCGGGCGAGTGCCCGCTCGAGGGCGCCGACCAGGCCGTCGACCGTATGCGGGTTCGCGACCGCGTGCACGCGCAGACCGTGCTCGCGCGCCTCCCGCGCCGTGACCGGGCCGATGCACACGACCTTCGGGTTGCCCCTCACTACGCCCATGGCACGTACGAACCCGCGCACCGTCGAGGCGCTCGTGAAGGTGACGGCATCGACACCACCGGCACGGAGGGCCGTCCGTGCCTCGAGTGGGAGCGAGCGGGGTATCCGCGTCCGGTAGGCGTCCACGCGGGTGGGGCTCCACCCCTTGCGGACGAGCGCGTCCTCGAGCTCGTCGGGGGCGACGTCGGCGCGCGGCATGAGCACCTTGCCGGTCCCGCGGGGGAAGGCGCGGCCGAGCGCGGCGGTGGTGAACGCCTTCGGGACGAGGTCGGGGTCGCGCCGGCTCCACGTTCTGAACCGCTCGGCCGTCCCGTCGCCCACGGCGGCGACCTTGGCCCGGATGCGGGGCGGGGTCAGGTGCTCCGCCAGGACGTCCACCGTCCTCGGGCTCGTGAGCGTCACCCACTCGAACGCGCCCTGGGCGAGGTCCTCGAGCGCCCTCGTGAGTGCGGCCGACCGGACGGGCACGATCTCGATCGCCGGAGCCACGATCGCGTCGGCACCCCGGCGCTCGAGCAGCCGCGCGAGCGCGTCGGCCTCCGGGCGCGGCCGCGTCACGAGCACCGTTCGGCCGGCGAGCGGCCTCACGGGCGCACGAGCCCGAGGATCTCGTCGGCGCCGCCGGCCGAAAGGTCGAGCGCGGCGAGCTCGGCCACCTCCTCGGGCGTCTCGCCGTCGACCTGGGTCCGCACGATCCTCGAGCCGTCCGGGCTGAGGGCGATCGCGAGCAGCCGGACGCCCCGCGGAACCGATTCGGCGAACGCGCCCAGCGGAAGCGAGCACCCGCCGCCGAGACGAGCCATCAGGCCGCGCTCCGCCTCGAGCGCCATCCTGCTCGCTGCGTGGTCGAGCACCGACAGGGCCTCGATCGTCGCGCCATCGGACGTGCGAGCCTGGACCGCGAGGCACCCCTGGCCCGGCGCGGGGACCATCTCCGAGAGCGACATCGGCGCCGCGTGCTCCGGCACGACGCCGAGCCGCAGCAGCCCCGCCCCCGCGATGATCAGGGCGTCGACCTCCCCGTCCCCAAGCTTCCGGAGCCTCGTGTCGACGTTGCCGCGCAGGTCCTCGACGATCACGTCCGGTCGCAGCCGGAACACCTGCGCCCGACGGCGGATGCTGGATGTCCCGACGCGCGCCCCGGGCCGGAGGTCGCCGTCCCGGGTCACGAGGACATCGAGCGCCGAGGCGCGCTCGGGCACCGCGCCGATCACCACGCCCTCCGTGTCGTCCGCCGGCAGGTCCTTGGCCGAGTGGACGGCCAGGTCGACGTCGCCGTCGAGGAGCGCGCGGACGATCTCGGTCACGAACAGACCCTTCACCCCTGCCGGGTCGCTCGCGGGGTCGGCCCCGCGGTCGCCCGCGGTCGTGATCGTGACGAGCTCGGTCTCGACACCCGATGCGATGATCGCGTCGGCGACCTCGCGCGCCTGGGCGAGCGCGAGCCGCGAGCCGCGCGTGCCGATGCGGAGCTTCACTCGGTGGGGAGCTCGAGCCCGAACAGTTCGGCGAGGGCTCGCGCGTAGGCGTCCTGCGTCCCGGTCCCCGGGGTCTCCTTCAGCCGCACGATCGGCTCGTGGAGGAGCTTTGCGACGACCCCGCGCGCGAGGGCCGTGACCGCCTCGCGCTCCCGCGGCTCGAGCCCCGCGAGGTCGGAGCGGAAGCGCTCGAGCTCGGCCTCGACCGCCGCGTCGCCACGGTCGCGCAGGGCTCGGAAGAGCGGGCCGAGCCGCTCCGCTCGGCGGCGGATCGAGAACCGCCGCACCTCGTCGGCGACGATCGCGTGCGCGCGCTCGATGTCGGCCGCGGTCTCGGCGGCGCGGACGGCGACCGACGCGCGGAGGCCGTCGATGTCGACCAGGGTGATGCCGCCCAGCCGGCCGGCGGCGGGTTCGACGTCCCGCGGGACGGCGAGGTCGAGCACGAACAGCGGCCGCTGCCTGCTTCCCACCGAGTCCCGGACGATGGCCTCGGTGAGGACGACACCGGCGGCGCCGGTCGCCGAGATCGCGATGTCGGCCTCGGCGAGCGCGCCGGGCAGCTCCGCGAGGTCGCCCGGTTCCGCCGACGTGCGTTCGGCCAGGGCCCGCGCCCGTTCGAGCGATCGGTTCAGCACGCGGACCGTCGCGACGCCTCGCCGTCGCAGATGCTTGACGGCGAGCGCGGACATCTGCCCCGCGCCGATCACGACCGCGTGCCGACCCTCGAGGCCTCCGAGCACCTCGGTGCCGAGGTCGGCCCCGGCCGAAACGAACACGTCCGGGGCCGCGCCGACCCCGGTCTCGGAGCGCACGCGGCGCCCGGTGCCGACCGCCGCGTTGAACACGGCCGCGAGGGACGGGCCCGCGGCCCGGTCGTCCTCCGCACGCTTGAGGGCCTCCCTCACCTGCGACAGGATCTGTGGCTCTCCCAGCACCATCGAATCCAGCCCGCTCGCGACGGTGAACAGGTGCTCGGC
Organism: Actinomycetota bacterium; assembly: GCA_036277855.1. GTDB lineage: Bacteria > Actinomycetota > UBA4738 > UBA4738 > HRBIN12 > DASSJM01. The sequence goes on along the minus strand of DASUMC010000045.1, from coordinate 2,356 downwards.
CGCGTCGCCCTCGTAGTGCGAGTAGAGGGGTTCGGCCAGGTCGTCGGGCGCGACCCCGCGCGACTCGCACAGTACGCGCTTCAGCGCCTGAAACCCCGCGTGATACGACGGGACCTTGCCGTAGATCTCGACGCGGTTGCACGTCGACACGATGACCGCCTCCTCGACCGCGGCGTCGTCGGCCGTCCGGCGGTAGGCCTTCACGAGGTCCTCGTCGGCGAACGCCAGTCGTTCGAGGAGTTCGACCGCGGCGCGCCGGTGAGAGATGCCGAGGGCGAGGATGGCCATGGGTCTCGGGATTCTACGCGGCGCCTCCGGAAGGGGTCCGATGTCCAGCGGAAGGCGCGGCTCGGGACGGACCGCTACGCCCGGGTAGCATCTCCGCCCGCACCCGAACGCACGGACGGAGGACCTTGGATGGAACGAGGCAGGGCCCGCGACCTCGGGGTCGTGATCGGCACGTATCCGACCGGACCGCGGAACGCCGTGACCGACGTGGACGGCGTTCGGGTGGGACACACGACCATCGTGCGCGACCCCGCGCCTGAGGGGGCGGGCGCCGTTCGCACCGGTGTCACCACGGTCTTTCCGCACGAGGGCCTTCCCTGGATCGAGCGGGTCTACGCGGGGACGGGCATCCTGAACGGCTTCGGGGAGCTGATCGGGATCAACCAGATCGCCGAGTGGGGCCTGCTGCACTCGCCGGTCGTGATGACGAGCTCGCTCGCGATCGGGCGTGCGTACGACGCCACCGTTCGGTGGCGGACCGCTCGCCACGCGACGACGACGCACGAGGGCGGCGACATGCCCTTCGTCTGCGAATGCGACGACTCCTATCTGAACGACGTCGCGACCTTCCCGCTCACCGACGAGGACGTCGCCGCGGCCCTGGACGCCGCGGAGGGGGGTGACGTGGCCGAGGGATGCGTCGGGGCCGGGACCGGCACCCAGTGCATGGATTTCAAGGGCGGCATCGGCACCTCCTCGCGGACGATCCCTGGTGGATGGACGGTGGGCGTGCTCGTCCTGACGAACTTCGGCGAGCGAGAGCTCCTGCGGATCGACGGCGCTCCGATCGGTCGCGAGATCACCGACCTGATGCCGGGGCGGCACACCGAGGGTTCGGCGATCGTGGTCGTCGCGACCGATGTGCCGATGGTGCCGCACCAGCTCCGGCGGCTCGCGGCGCGCGGCGGGCTCGGACTCGCGAGGTGCGGCTCGACCGGCCACAACGGTTCGGGCGAGCTGATGCTCGCGTTCTCGACCGCCAACCGGATCCCGCTGACGTCGGAGGACGGCACCGTCGAGGCGCGGGCCGTGCTCGACGGCCCCGCCGAACGCTCCCCCGACGTCTTCAACGAGCTGTTCGCCGCGACCACGGAGGCGGTCGAGGAGGCCGTCGTGAACGCGCTGTTCACCGCGGAGACCACGGCGGGTCACGACGGCCACGTCCTGCACGCGCTGCCGATCGAGCGAACCCTGGAGATCCTCGCCCGGTACGGGCGCGGGCCCCGTTAGGGCGGATCGCCTACTCGAAACGTCCCGGGTCGAACGGCGCGGGCTCGAACGGCGGCTCGGAGCCGAGGATCAGGGCCGCAGCCTGCTCCGCGCTCCCCGCCCCGAGGATCACACCCTCCGAACCGTGTCCGGTCGCAATGAACAAACCGTCGCGCACCCAGCCGAGCATCGGCCGCTCGTCGGGCGAGACGGGTCGGACGCCCGACCACGTCGCGAGAACGGGAGCGTCGGCGAGGGCGGGCACCAGCCGAGACGCCTGGGCGGCGACGATCCTGGGGACATCCAGGTCCAGCGGCTCGGCCGCGAACGAGGGCTCGCGTGACGTGCCGGTCAGCACCGAGCCGTCGGGCGCCGGCTGGATCATGGGGGAGACGTCGCGCGCCTCCGCGGCCTCACCGAACTCGCGCATCGACACCATGAGGGAACCGGGCTCGCTCGCGGGCGCGGGGTCCCGGCCGGCCAGCAGGCGGCGCGCCCCGCTCTGGATCCAGTGGTGGAACAGCGGGCGTTCGGGCGCGGCGTGGACCAACCACCCGCGCGCCGAGGCGATCGGGAGCGAGACGCCGAGCGGCCTCGCGACCGACGACGACCACGGCCCGGCGGCGAGGACGACCGCGTCGGCGCCGAGGACGCCGTCGTCGGTCACGACCCCGGTGACATGGTCACCCCGCCCGACCAGCCGCCGCGCCGGGCAGTGGTGGCGGATCGTGGCCCCCGCCCCTCGCGCGAGCGTGCCGAGGCACACCGTGAGGGCGAGCGGGTCCACGCGCTGACCCTCGTGCAGGAGGTAGGCCTCGAGCACCCGAGGCGAGAGCTCGGGTTCGAGCTCGTGGACGCG
>DASUMC010000044.1:0-9450 GCA_036277855.1 Actinomycetota bacterium | reverse complement strand
GGGCGGGCCCACGGCCCGCCCTCCGCTCGTTTGACGGCCGCGGACCGGATGCGACACGCTGCGTCGTCCCGACTCAAGGACCGACCAGGTGACCCACGACATCGACCGGACGCGCCTGCGCGACCTCATGCGGCGCGAGCTCGACCGCTTCGAGCAGGATCACCCACGCTCGCGCGAGCTGTTCGAGCAGGCCAGGGCCAACCTCCTGGCGGGGGTCCCGATGCCGTGGATGAGCGAGTGGGCCGGCCCGTACCCCGTCTTCGTGGCCGAGGCCAGCGGGGCCAGGTTCACCGACGTCGACGGCCGCGAGTACGTCGACCTCTGCCTGGGCGACACCGGGTCGATGACCGGCCACGCCCCCAAGGAGGCGGTCGACGCGATCGCCGAACAGGCGGCCAACGGCATCACCCTCATGTTGCCGACCGAGGACGCGGCGTGGGTGGGTGCCGAGCTGCAGCGCCGCTTCGGCCTGCCCTTCTGGCAGTTCTGTCTGACCGCCACCGACGCGAACCGGTTCACGATCCGGCTGGCGCGGGCGATCACCGCCCGTCCGAAGATCCTGGTCTTCAACTACTGCTACCACGGCTCGGTGGACGAGACGATCGTGACGATCGAGGACGGCATGCCGGGCGCCCGGATCGGGAACGTCGGAGCGCCCATCGACCCGACCGAGACCACGAGGGTGGTCGAGTTCAACGACGTGGACGAGCTCGAGGCGGCGCTCGCGCATGAGGACGTGGCCTGCGTGCTCGCCGAACCGGCGCTCACGAACATCGGGATCGTTCTCCCCGAGCCCGGGTTCCACGACGCGCTCCGAACCCTGACGCGCGAACATGGTTCCTATCTGGTGATCGACGAGACCCACACGATCTGCGCCGGGCCCGGGGGCGCGACGCGGGCGTGGGGGCTGGACCCCGACTTCCTGACGGTCGGCAAGCCGCTCGCGAGCGGGGTGCCCGCGGCGTGCTACGGGATGAGCGCCGAGGTCGCCGAACGCACCGAGGCGTTCATGCGCTCGCTCCCCACGACCGACGTCGGGGGGATCGGCGGAACGCTCTCGGGCAACGCGCTCTCGCTGGCGGCGATGCGGGCCACGCTCGAACACGTCCTCACGGATTCGGCGTTCGAACGGATGATCGCGCTGGGCGAGCGGTGGGCCGACGGCGTCTCGGCGGCGATCAGGGGGCACGACCTGCCATGGGAGGTGCAGCGGATCGGATGCCGGGCGGAGTATTGGTTTACGCCGGAGCCGCCCCGGACCGGGGGCGATGCGGCGGCCGCCGACGATCACGAGCTCGCGAGGTTCACGCACCTGTTCGCGCTCAACCGCGGCATCCTGCTCACGCCGTTCCACAACCTGGCCCTGATGTCCCCCGCCACCACCGAGGACGAGGTCGATGCGCACTCGGCCGTCTTCGAGGAGATGGCGACCGAGCTGACCGGCTGAGCCGTCGGGCGGGAGCTCTCGGGCCGGGCCACCACAAGGGCAGGCCAGAGGGCAGACAAGAGCAAGCGCCGCGTGCGCTCGCCGTCGTACGCTCGGGTCCATGCCGGATGCGATCGGGCGGTTCCACTGGATCGTGATCGACACCGTCGATCCCGCGCGGATCGCGCCGTTCTGGTGCGCGCTCCTCGGCGTCCAGGAACGCGGGTGGTTCGGCGACGACTACCTGATGCTGACCACCGACGGCGGCGCGCCGCCGGTCGCGTTCCAGCGGGTGCCGGAGGCCAAGTCGGTCAAGAACCGGCTCCACGTCGACCTCGCGGTCGAGGACCTGGACGGGGCCTTCGCGAAGATCGTCGCGCTCGGCGGTTCGGCCGTCTCGGACATCCTGGAGATGCCCGGCGGCTACCGCTGGCGCGTGATGGCCGATCCCGAGGGGAACGAGTTCTGCATCGTCCCACGGGACGAGGACTGAGCCGGGCTCACCCGCCGTCGGGTCGCAGCACCTGCCGGATTTGAACGCGACCGGGCCGCAGCAGCGCGCGGGAATAGATCGTCGTCGCGATCGGGATCACCGCCGCGGTGGCACCCACCGAGATCGCGATCGAGGCCACCACCTCCCACGTGGACGCCTCACCGAGGGCGATCCTGGTCGGCATCACGAGCGGGGAGGAGAACGGCAGGAGCGACGCGACGGTCGCCAGCGTCGAGTCCGGGTTGCTCGTCGCGGTCAGCCCGATGAAGAACGAGCCCAGGATCAAGATCGTGAGCGGCGTCATCGTCGTCTGGAGGTCCTCCTGCCGCGTGACGATCGACCCCGCGACCGCGAACAGGCTCGCGTAGAAGAAGAAGCCGAGGACGAACCACCCCAGCACGAGCCCGATCGTCGCGACGGCGCCGGAGGGAAAGTCGAGCGAGCCCACCGCGGAGGACGCGAACAGACCCACCAACCCGATCAGCAGGAGCTGCCCGAGCCCCAGGAGCCCGATGCCGAGGATCTTGCCGCGCAGCAGGTGCGACGGGCGGACCGTCGACAGCAGCACCTCGACCACCCGCGAGGACTTCTCCTCGACCACGCCGGAGGCGACCCAGTAGCCGTACGCGAACAGCTGCCCGTACAGCAGGAGCACGCCGACGAACACGACGGTCGCGGTCTCGCGGCTGCGGGCGTCCGCCGGCTCGAGCGCGTGGACGGGGAGCCGCGCCTGCAGGAGTGCCGCGTCGACCTCCTCGGGCGTGAGCCCCGCCGTGATGAGCGCGCGGCGCGAGCGCTCCCGGACCGAGACGGCCTGGATCAGCCCCACGAGCTGGTCGGGTGGATCGGCCCGCACGAGGATCTCGGCGGCGTCGACGAGCGCTGCATCGGCCTCACCGGCGTCGACGGCGCGTCGCGCCTCGGCCTCGTCCGCGAGCTCAAGCACGACGACCTCGACACCCAGTGCGGCGGCGGCCACCCGCACCTGGGCCCCCAGGGCTTCCGAACCCTCCCCCACCACGGCCAGGTCGAAGCTCGTCGGGCGGTTGAAGGCGGCCGAGATCACGATGACGCCGGTCAGCAGCACCAGCGTGATCGCCGTCGAGACCTGGAAGCCCCGGTCGCGCGCGCGCTCGACGAACTCGCGCCGCGCGATGATCGGCCACATGCGCCGCCGAACGGTCATCGTGCAACCTCGCGGCGGAAGATCTCGGACAGGCTCGGCCGAACGACGCTGAAGTGCCTGACCGATCCCGCAGCCCGGGCCGCGTCGAGCACGTCCGACTCGCTCGCGCCGTCGAGCTCGACGACCGCGCCCTCCGCCAGCGGTTCGAGCACGCGGACGCCCGGCACGCGGTCGAGCCATCGCTCCGGCGCCCCCGCCACCTCGACGCGGACCAGGCGCCGCGGGTCGCGGGCACGCAGGTCCGCGATGCGCCCCGACGCCACGATCCGGCCCCGGTCGATCATCACCACGGACTCGCAGAGCCGCTCGACGAGCTCGAGCTGGTGGCTGGAGAACACGACCGGTGCGCCGTCTTCGGCCTGCCGGCGAAGGATCCCCGACAGGACGTCGACGCCGACCGGGTCCAGGCCCGAGAACGGTTCGTCTAGCACCAGCACCTCCGGCCGGTGCACGAGCGCGGCCGCGAGCTGGACGCGCTGCTGGTTGCCGAGCGAGAGCGACTCGGCCCGGGCGCGGGCTCGGTCGGCCACACCGAGCAGCTCGATCATCCGATCGGCCTGCGAGCGCGCGTCCTCGCGTTCGAGGCCGTGAAGGCGCGCCAGGTAGACGAGCTGATCGAACACGCGCATCTTCGGGTAGAGGCCGCGCTCCTCGGGCAGGTAGCCGAACCGGCGTCGCGTCTCGGCGTCCACGTCACGGCCGCGCCAGCGCACCCGTCCGGAGTCGGCCTGCAGCACGCCGAGCGCGATCCGCATCGCCGTCGTCTTGCCGGCCCCGTTCGGGCCCACGAACCCGACCATCTCGCCGGCCGCCACCCGGAACGACACGTCGTCGAGCGCGACGACGGCGCCGAAGCGCCGCACCAACCCGACGAGCTCGAGCGCGTCGACGGGCGTTGTCGTCACGACGACCCGACGGTGAGGACGGCCTTGCCGCGCACTCGCCGTTCGAGCAGCGCGTCGACGGCCGAGGCGGCCTCGGTCCAGGGCACGACGAGGTCGATCTCGACCCGCAGTCGTGCGTCCGAGACCAGTTCGACGAGCCTCGCGAGCTCCGCCGTGCCGAGCCGGCCCTCGAGCAGCTCGTGTGTCACGAGGTACCCCCTGAGCGTCGGCCGGCCGCGACGGTAGAACCCGCGCGCATCGAACGTCGTGGGCTCGTTCGACGAGTTCCCGATCGACACGACGGTCCCGCCCGGGGACACGCGGGTGAGCGCGGCGGCCAGGCTGGGCCCGCCCGCCGACTCGAGGATCAGGTCGAAGGGCTCTCCTTCCGGCTCGAGACCGACGACGACGTCGTTCGCTCCGAGCTCGCGGAGACCCTCCCCGCGTTCGGGGTTGCCGACCACGGCCGTCACCTTCGCGCCGGCAGCGTGCGCGAGCTGGACGGCGAACCTGCCCACCCCGCCCGCCGCCCCCGTGATCGCGACGCTCGACCCGTCGAGCGACCCACCGAACGCGAGCGTGCCAAGCACGGTGAGGCCCGCGACCGGGAGCGTCGACGCCCTCTCGAACGAGAGGTCGTCGGGGATCGACGCCAGATGACCGGAGCGCACGGCGACGCGTTCGGCCCATCCGCCGCCGTTCGCCCACGCGACGACACGCGTCCCGGCCGGCGGGCTCGAGCCGTCGAGCGCGGGTCCGGCGACCACGCCCGCGACGTCCCACCCCGGACGCCATCCGTCCTCGGCGGTGCGGAGGGCCGTGCACTCGCCCCGGTTCAGCGAGCAGGCCCGTACCTGGACCACGGCGATGCCGGCCGCCGCTCCTGGCTCGTCCACCTCGCGGGACTCGATGGCGCCGGGCGCGCCCGGGGCGGCGACCAGCGCCCGCATCAGGTGACGACCTGGTGGGCCATCGAGAACCCCAGCTGCATCTGCATCTCCGCCTGGATCAGGTGGACCACGGCGTTGATGAGCGCAAGATGGGTGAACGCCTGCGGGAAGTTCCCGAGGTGGCGGCCGGTGAAGGGGTCGATCTCCTCCGCGTAGAGCTGGAGGGGACTCGCGAAGGACAGGAGCTTCTCGCAGAGGGCACGCGCGCGCGGAAGCTCGCCGATCTCGACGAGCGCCGAGACCAACCAGAACGAGCAGATCGTGAACGTGCCCTCCTCGCCCGAGAGCCCGTCGTCGGTCTGCTCGACCCGGTAGCGCAGGACGAGCCCATCCATCGTGAGCTCGTCGGCGATCGCGAGGACGGTGGCGCGAACGCGTTCGTCGTCCCTGGGCAGGAACCGCACGAGCGGCATGAGCAACAGCGATGCGTCGAGCGCGTTCGTGCCATAGAACTGCGTGAACACACCGCGCTCGTCGACGCCGTTCGCGCAGATGTCGGCGTGGATCTCGTCGGCCACGGCGCGCCACTTCTCCTGGAGCGCGTTCTCGCCGCGACGGCCCGCGAGGCGAGCGCCCCGGTCGAGCGCGACCCAGCAGAACATCTTCGAGGAGGTGAAGTGCCTCGCCTCGCCGCGGACCTCCCAGATGCCGCGGTCGGGCTCGTGCCAGTGCTCGATCGCCTTCTCGACCTGCGCGACCACGATCGGCCAGACGCGTTCGGACAGGCGGTCGCGGGACTTCGCGTTGAGGTAGACGGAGTCGAGCAGCGCGCCCCACACGTCGTGCTGGTCCTGGGAGTACGCGCCGTTGCCGATCCGCACGGGCTGCGCGTCCTCGTACCCCGTCAGGTTCGGCAGGATGGATTCGGTGAGGTCGCGCTCGCCGCCGAGCCCGTACATCACCTGGAGGTCGCTGCCGTCCTGGACCCGATCCGCCACGAACTCGAAGAACCCATCCGCCTCCGAATCGAACCCGAGCGTGTACAGGCCCCACAGCGCGAACGTCGAGTCCCGGATCCACGAGTACCGGTAGTCCCAGTTCCGCTCGCCGCCCGGCGACTCGGGCAGCGAGGTGGTGGCCGCCGCCATCAACGCACCGGTGGGCGCGTAGGTGAGCCCCTTCAGCGTGAGCGCACTGCGCTGCAGGTGGATCCGCCAGGGATGGTCGGGGAACTCGCCGTGGTTCAGCCACTCGCGCCAGTACTCCTGCGTCCGCCACATCCGGTCGGCAGCGTCCTCGTAGGAACGCGGTGGTTCGTGGTCGGACCACGACAGGGCGACGAACCGCTCGTCGCCGTCGCGCATCCTCGTGTTCGCGTGTGCGCGCTTGCCCTCGATGCCCAGCCGCAGATCGCCGGTGAGCCGGAGCGGCAGGCCTCCCGGCGCGATCCGCGAGAGCGCGTGGCTGTAGCCCTCGGTCTCGTACTCCCAGCTCGCGCCCGCCCGCGCGTAGTCGGGCGAGGGCTCGCAGTCCATCAGGAGCTCGACGTGGCCGTTCACGCATCGGACCGTGCGCAGCAGGACGTGTTCGGCCTCGTGATCGCCGGGGGGCCGTTGGTAGTCCACCGCCCGTTGCGTGTCGTCGTACCAGGGGCCGACGAGGAGGGCGTCCCGGATCACGAGCCACCCGGTCCGCGTCTGCCACGTCGTCTCCAGGACGAGCGTCCCCGGGACGTAGCGGCGGCCGGCGGGGACGGTCACCTCGGCCGGACCCAGCCGGAAGTGGCCCGCCGATCGATCGAGGATCGCGCCGAACACGGACGGGCTGTCGGGCCGCGGGAGGCAGAGCCACTCGACGTTGCCGCTCGGCGCCACGAGCGCCTGGACCTGCCGGTCCGACAGGAACGCGTACTCGGCGATCGGGGGGAACGGGCTCCCCTCCGCGAACCGCATCGTCCGCTCGACGCCGGCCATCGTGCGGATCGTAGCCGACCATGTCGTCGGCTCGACCCGGCCGGCTCGGGGGCTAGGCTGCCGTCGCGGCTCCCGCGTCCTCGCGCTCGAGCGCGATCGAAAGCACCTCGTCGATCGTCTCGACCGGGTGGAACGCGATCTCCTCGCGGACCTGCTCGGGGACGTCGTCCAGGTCGCCCTCGTTCCGCTTTGGCAGGATGACCTCCTTGAGCCCGGCACGATGCGCGGCGAGCACCTTCTGCTTGACGCCGCCGATCGGCAGCACCCGGCCCTGCAGCGTCACCTCGCCCGTCATCCCCACCGTGCTCTTCACCGGCGTGTCCGAGAGCAACGAGGCGATCGCCGTCACCATCGTGACGCCGGCGCTCGGGCCGTCCTTGGGCACGGCGCCCGCGGGCACGTGCACGTGGAACCGGCCGCCGAGGTTCGACGCGTCGATCCCGAGCTCGCGGGCGTGCGAACGCACGTAGCTGAGCGCGATCTGGCCCGACTCCTTCATCACGTCGCCGAGCTGGCCCGTGAGCATCAGCGGGTCCTTCCCGTCGCCCTCGAGCCGTGTCGCCTCGATGAACAGGACGTCGCCGCCGGTGCCGGTGACCGCGAGCCCGGTCGCCACGCCGGGCACGCTCGTACGCTCGGCGGCCTCGAAGAAGAACCTCGGCCGTCCGAGGTACTCGCGGATGTCGACGGCGGCGACCCGAACGGGGGCCTGCGCCTGTCCGCTCGCGATCCGCGTCGCCACCTTTCGGAGCACCTTGCCGAGCTCACGCTCGAGGTTCCTGACGCCGGCCTCCCGGGTGTAGTCGCCGACGACCTGCCGGAGCGCGTCGTCCGTGATCTCGACCTCGTCCGAACGCAAACCGTTGCGCTCCTCCTGCCGCGCGAGCAGGTGGTCGCGCGCGATCGCGACCTTCTCGTCCTCGGTGTAGCCGTCGAGACGAATGACCTCCATCCGGTCGAGCAGCGGGCCCGGGATCGTCTCGGACACGTTCGCGGTCGAGATGAACAGCACCTCGGATAGGTCGAGGTCGACCTCGAGGTAGTGGTCGCGGAACGTGTGGTTCTGCGCGGGGTCGAGCACTTCCAGCAGCGCGCTGGACGGGTCGCCGCGCCAGTCGGCGCCGACCTTGTCGACCTCGTCGAGCATCATGACCGGGTTCTTCGTGCCGGCCTCCTTCAGGGCGCGGACGATGCGACCCGGCAGCGCGCCGACGTACGTGCGCCGGTGCCCGCGGATCTCGGCCTCGTCGTGGATCCCGCCGAGCGAGATCCGGACGAACTTACGACCGAGCGCCCGCGCGACGGACTCGCCGAGCGACGTCTTGCCGACGCCCGGAGGCCCGACGAGCGTGAGGATCGCGCCCGAGCCCCGGCCGGACGAGGGCCCGAGCCCGCGCTCCTGGCGCAGCTTGCGCACCGCGAGGTACTCGACGATCCGGTCCTTCACGTCGGACAGGCCGGTGTGGTCCTCGTCCAGGATCACGCGCGCCGCGTCGATCTCGAGGTTGTCCTCCGTGCGGATGTCCCACGGGATCTCGGTCATCCAGTCGAGGTAGGTGCGGATCCAGCCGTACTCGGGCGACTGCTCCGACATCGCCTCGAGGCGCCCGAGCTCGCGCTCGGCCTCCTTGCGCGCGCCCTCGGGCATGTTCGCGTCGGCGATCTTCTTGCGGTACTCCTCCACGATCCCCTCGCCCGACTCGTCGCCGAGCTCCTTGCGGATCGCGTCCATCTGCTGGCGAAGGATGTACTCGCGCTGGTTCTTCTCCATGCCGTCGCGGACGTCGCTACGGATCTTGTCCTTCAGCTCCAGCTCGGCCAGGACCTCCTTGGCCCAGTCCAGGACCTTCTCGAGCCGCTGCTCGACGTCGAGGGTCTCGAGGACCTCGACCTTCTGCTCGATCGACAGATCCGGCGAGTAGCCCGCCGTGTCCGCGATCTGCCCGGGATCGGAGATCCCACGGAGGAACTCGGCCACCTCGGGCACGCCGCGCGCCTCGACGATGCTCTCCAGCACGGCACGGTACTCGCGCGCGAGCTGGCGGCCGCGCTCGGAGATGTCCTCGGAGTCGGGGCGAGGCTCGAACTGCACCCACGTGGCCTCGCCGGTGCCGGCGACGCCGGTCCCGACGACCGCCCGCTCGATCCCGCGGATCACGAGGGCTTCGAGGCCGCTGCGCAGCCGGCCGACGTCCTCCACCTTGGCGACGGTGCCGATCTTCGCGTAGCTGGAGCCGATCCGGGGCACGAGCAGGAGCTCGCCCCCCGAGGACTCGGAGGCGGCGAGTGCCCGGCGGGCCTCGTCGGACTCGATCGTGAGGGTCACGACCATGCCCGGGAGGACCACCCCCGAGGTGAGCGGAAGCAGCGGCAGGATCTGGGTGTCGAGCTGAGCCATGTCGGGTTCTCCTCGAAGAGTCGTCTCGGCCGAGTCAACGCGCTGCTCAGGCAGGGTATTCCCCGGATGTAAGCGGGATTACAGGTGTGGGGGGCCTCGCCGGGTGGGGCAGGGGTCTAGCGGACGGGCCGATACCGGAATCGGTATCGGCCGCCGGCACCTAGACCGGCGGGCCTATCCTGCAAGCAGGTGTTCGAGCG
>DASUMC010000043.1:0-2155 GCA_036277855.1 Actinomycetota bacterium | reverse complement strand
GTCGCGAGCTCCTGCAGCGTCGTGTAGACGACCCCGTCGAGCGGGTCGAGTGCACGCCCGCCGCCGTCGCCGTCCGGGTAGTAGCCGCGCGAGACCTGGTCCATGCGACCGCGTTCGAGCACCACCGGGTCGAGGCCGCGCGTGACGGTCAGATAGTCGCGCAGCACGATCGCGTGGCGGCCCTCCTCGGCCGTCCACCGGCGGACCCACTCTCCCCAGACGCCGCCCCGGCCGAAGATCTCCCAGAGCGCCAGGTGGTAGTAGGGCAGGTTGTCCTCGGTGAGCAGGTTCACCTCGAGCGCCGTGCGTGAGACGATCCCCAGGGCGCTGTCGGTCTCCTCCCACGGCTCGTCGACGTAGTTGCGGCCGACCTCGTACGGGACGTACTCGTGCGGGAACCACTCGGTGGCGGCGGACAGGTGCCGTTCGAGGCCCCGGAGCATGGTCGGCTCGAGGAGCGCGAGCATCTCGGTGGGGGGGGTCGGTTTCGTGCGTCCGTTCGTGAGCACTCGAGCCTCCAGCGTCAAGCCGTCAGCCGAGTCTTTGGGGCTGAACGCGCGCGGCCGTGGGTTGGGGCCGCGTACCTGCCCACGGGGGTGGGCGCCACTCAGTATACGAGGACGGGCCGAGCGGCCGGAACTCGGCTCCGGGTTGCGGAAGGAGCCATTGCTGGGCGGATAATCGGTGCAGTCCGGCAGAGGGAGGCTTGCGATGGAACGCTCCGCGCCCACCCCGCCCGTAGGACGCACCGCGTCAACCCCGCCCGAGGACCGCGGGCTCGCGCGAGAAGCGATCGGCCTGCGAGAGGTGTTCTTCCAGTCGGTCACGCATATGGCGCCCGCGGCGGCGGTCGCCTTCTCGATCATCGTCGGGGCGAACTTCGCCTCGGGCGCCCTGCCGCTCTCCGTCTTGTTCGCGCTCGTCGGGTGCCTGCTGGTCGCGATCTCGATCGGCCAGCTCGCCAAGCACCTGCCGTCGGCCGGTGGCTTCTACACCTACACGGCTCGGGGGATCCATCCGTCGATCGGGTTCCTCGTGGCTTGGGGGTACGCGTTCGTCGAGCCGCTCGTCGCCCCGGCCCTGTTCCTGATCTTCGGCCAGGTCGTTGCCGGGATGCTGCAGACCGAGTTCGGTTGGTCGTTCTCGACCTGGTGGTGGATCTCCGCGATCGCGGCCGCCGTCCTCGTGTTCCTGCTCGGCTGGTACGGGATCAAGATCAGCACGCGCGTCGGCACGATCCTGGGGGTGTTCGAGATCGCCGTGTTCACCGCGCTCGCGATCTGGTTGATCGTGGACGCGGGGAGCGACAACGACCTCGCGGTCTTCGGCACGAGCTTCGCCACGGTGCCGGGGTTCGACGGGCTCTCGGGGGTGATCGCCGGGTCCGTCTACACGATCTTGGCGTTCATCGGGTTCGAGGCGGCGGCGCCGCTCGCGGAGGAAGCCAAGGACCCGCGCCGGACGATCGGGCGCGCCGTGATCCTGTCGTGCATCGGCATCGGCGTGTTCTACGTGCTCACGACGTACGCGGCGGACGTGTACTTCGGGCCCGGCCGCTTCTCGGAGTTCCCGGCGTTCGGCGGCGGCAACCCGTGGGACGCGCTCGCACGCGCCGCCTGGGGCGCCGGCTGGGTGCTGATCCTCCTCGCGATCGCGAACTCTGCCATCGCCAACTCCAATGCGAGCTCGAACGCGGCCACCCGGACCTGGTTCGCGATGGGCCGCATCCGGCTGCTACCCGCGATGCTCGGCCGGACGCACCCGACCTACCGTTCGCCGCACGTGGCCGTGTTCGTGCAGTTCGTGATCGGGGTCGGCGTGGCCCTGTGGCTCGGCGCCCAATACAACAGCCCGTTCCTGGCGTTCGCGATCTTGGGGACGATCATCGGGGCGGTCGTGATCGCGATCTACATGGCGGTGAACCTCGCGTGCCTCCTGTTCTATGCGCGCGAGCACCGGAGCGAGTTCAACGTGTTCCTGCACGCCGTGATCCCGATCCTGGGGATCCTCGCGTTCGTGCCCGCGTTCCTGGTCGCGATCGGCGTCGGGGGTTCGGTGTTCGACTTCATCAGCAAGCTCCCCTACCCGTTCAGCGTCGTCGGGCCCGTCGTCGGCATCTGGTACGCGATCGGGATCGTGTACCTCATCTACCTGT
>DASUMC010000042.1:0-4986 GCA_036277855.1 Actinomycetota bacterium | reverse complement strand
AGCGAGTAGGGGTTGTCCACGAGGCCGCTCACCTCGAGGTTCCACGTCGGCTCGTCGAAGTCCGGGATCGGGCCGAAGTGCAGCACCGGCCACGTCTTGACGAGCCGCTGGCCGGGGGGGATGCGCTTCGCGATCTCCTCGGGGTACCTCGGGCCGAACAGCTTCACGGCTGAACCTCCTATCGGGCGGCAACGGCCCGCCAGGCCGCGACCGCCGTCTCGATGTCCTCGTCGGCGATGTCGACGTGGGTGACCATCCGGACCTTGCCCGAAACCACACTCGCGCCGACGCCATGATCCTCGAGCCGGTTCGCGACCTCGAGGGGCGCCATCGCCATCGATGCTTCCGTATCGGCGAAGACCATGTTCGTTTCAACATCCGCGAGATCCAGGCTGCCGGGGACGATCTCGGCCACGGCCTCACCCAGGCGGCGTGCCCGGTCGTGGTCTTCGTGCAGGCGCTGGGGGCCCTCCTCGAGCGCGACCAGCCCGGCGGCGGCGACGACCCCGGCCTGTCGCCAGGCCCCGCCGAACAGGATCTTGATCCGGCGACCCTCCCGCATCTGCTCGGCCGAGCCGCAGACGAGCGAGCCGATCGGCGCCCCGAGCCCCTTCGAGACGCAGAACATCAGCGTGTCCACCTCGGCCGCGTACTCGGCGACGTCCACGCCGGAGGCGGCACTGGCATTGAAGATCCTCGCGCCGTCCAGGTGGACCGCGACGCCGACCTCCTCGGCAACCTTGCGGACCGCTCGGAAGTCCTCGACATCCATCACGGTTCCGCCCGCATGTCCGCTCGTGTTCTCCAGGCAGACGAGATCGACGATCTCGACGTCGTACGGTTCGTCGGGCTCGAGGGCCGCCCGGACCTGATCCGCGCTGATCCGCCCCCGGCGGTCGCCGTGGACGGTCCGGTACGCGATCCCGGACAGCACCGCCGCGCTCATCACCTCGGTCGAGGCGACGTGCGACAGCGGTTCGGCCACCACGAGGTGGCCGGGGCCGGAGAACTGCAGGCGCAGCGCGATCTGGTTCGCCATCGTGCCGCTCGGGACGTACAGGGCGGCCTCCTTGCCGGTGATCTCGGCGGCGCGCTCCTGCAGCCGGTTCACCGTGGGGTCGTCCCCGAACCAGTCGTCGCCCACCTCGGCCTCGGCCATCGCCTTGCGCATCGCGGCCGATGGCTTGGTCACGGTGTCCGAACGCAGGTCGACCCGGAACCTCTTCATGGGCATCGAGTATATGGACCGCCCACCGGAGCCTCAGTACAGGAACATCGGCTTGCCGTCCACGTGGCGGATCTTCGGACGGTAGGCCTCCACGTCGTAGAGCGCCCCCACGTCCACGCGCTTGACGCCCTGACGGACGACGGGGAGCGGCACGTTCGTGTAGTTGCCGTTGCGGAGCGCCACCAGGCGACCGAACTGGCGCTCGATCACCAGGTCGGCGGCCATCACCGCGTAGTTGATCGCCACCATGAGGTCGAGCGAGTCCGGCGAGCCCGAGCGCATCAGGTAGCCGACCTGCTGGTAGATGATCCCCTCGCCGGTGATCTCACGCAGCGCCTCGCCGGTCACCTGTCCGACGCCCCCGAGCTTGAGATGCCCGTAAGCATCGGCCATGCCCGCGTGTACGGTCTCGCCGCCGACCATCGTCGCGCCCTCGGAGATCGTCATCATCGCGTAGCCGCTCGGGTTCGCGCGCTTGTCCTGCATCAGCTTGGTCGCGAGCTTCTCGATGTCGAACGGCACCTCGCTGATCACCGCGCGCTCGACACCCGATAGGTACGCCGACACCAGGGACGTCTCGCCGCTGTACCGCCCGAACACCTCGACGACCGCCAGCCGCTCGTGGGAGCCGGCGCTGGTCCGCAGCTGGTGGATGAAGATCACCGTGCGCGTGATCGCCGTCGAGAACCCGATGCAGTAGTCGCTCCCATGGACGTCGTTGTCCATCGTCTTGGGGATCGCGACGACCGGGACGCCCTCCTCGTGGAGGCGGAGCGCGAACGAGAGCGTGTCGTCGCCACCGATCGGGATCAGCGCGTCGATGCCGAGGCGTTCGAGCACCCTGAGGACGTGCGGTGTGTGGTCGGCCGGCCCCTCGTGCTCCGCCGAGCGCAGGAACTCGGGCTCCTCTGAGGGTCGGACCCGCGCGGGGTTCGTCCGTGAGGTGTGCAGGATCGTTCCGCCGCTCCGGTCGATCGTGCGCACGGCCGACGCGTCGAGGTCGACGATGTTGGAGGCTACCGAGGCTGGGTCGTCCGGATCGCATTCGAGGAGCCCGCCCCACCCGCGGCGGATCCCGACGACCTGATGGCCCTCCTCGGTTGCCCGGACCGTGGCCGCCTTGATGCATGCGTTCAGGCCCGGGACGTCGCCGCCGCCCGTGAGGATGCCGATCTTCACGAGCGCCTGCGCTCCTCGAACAAGAGCTCCGCGACGGCCACGAGCTCCTCGGGAACCGGCCGGACCTTCGCCGCCTCGGCGAGCGGCACCTCGCCGATGCGATCGCCGTGCAACGCCACCATCTGGCCGAACCCGCCCCCCGCGATCAGGTCCGTCGCCGCGGCCCCGAACCGGGTCGCGACGATCCGGTCCGCGGCGACCGGCGAGCCACCGCGCTGGACATGACCGAGCACCGTCACCCGCGTCTCCCAACCGGTCAGCTCCTCGAGCCTGGGCGCGATCCCGTACGCGATCCCGCCGAAGCGCGGCGCCCCCCGAGGGTCCTTCGGGTAGTCCGGCACCGGCATCGTGCGCTCGACCGGCATCGCGCCCTCCGCAACGACCACGATCGAGAACGAGTGGCCCGTCAGATGCCGGCGCCGGAGCGCGGAGGCCACCTCGTCGAGATCGAACGGGCGCTCGGGCAGCAGGATCGTATCGGCGCCCCCTGCGATCCCCGACGAGAGCGCGATCCACCCCGCGCTGCGACCCATCACCTCCACCACCATCACGCGGTCGTGGCTCTCGGCGGTGGTGTGCAGCCGGTCGATCGCATCGGTGGCCACCTGCACGGCGGTCGCGAACCCGATGCACGCGTCGGTTCCCGACAGGTCGTTGTCGATCGTCTTCGGGATCCCGACCACCGGCACGCCCTCGGACGACATCTGCGCCGCGGCGCCCATCGTGCCCTCACCGCCGATCGTGACCAGGACGTCGACCCCCAGGTCCACGAAGGTGCGGCGAACCCGCTCCACCCCTTGGTCGTGGTACGGGTCCGCGCCCGAGGAGCCGAGGATGGTCCCGCCGCGGTGCAAGATCCCCTGCACCGACGACGACGTGAGCTCGATGACGTCCCCCTCCATGACCCCGCGCCAACCCCTGCGGAACCCGAGGACCTCGAACCCGTGCGCGCCGATCGCGGTTCGCACGACCGCACGGATCGCCGCGTTCAGCCCGGGCGCGTCTCCGCCCGCCGTGAGGACGCCGATGCGTGTGGTCATCCGTCGAGCTCCTCTCGGGCGTGCCTGCGGTCACGATCCGGTCGCCGCGGGTGTCGAGAACCTGGATTGTACGGACCGCTCGGCCGATCGGTTCGGGGGCCCACGATCTCATCGGCTCGCGCCGACGCTCGGGTAGCATGGCGTCGTGCTCGCCGCGTGGGGTCTGCTCGAGTGGACATTCGCCCTCCTGTTGGTCGGCCTGACGGGAGCGGTCGGGCTCGCGTTCCTGTACATGGTCTGGACGCTGTTCGTGAACCCCGGCCGGCGCAAGCGGTCGGTGTGACCCGCGCCCTCGGCGCGACGGGCTAGCCCTCGGCCGCGCGGGACCCGAGCTCGCGATCGAGCAACAGCAGCGGCGCCGGCTCGCCCCCGAGGGTCTTGAGCGTCTGGACGATCCCGGCCGCGGTGCGCTCCTCCTCGACCTGCTCGGTCACGAACCACTGCAGGAAGACCTGGCTCGCGTAGTCGCCGTGTTGCACGGCCATGCCGTAGAGCCCGTCGATCATCATCGTCACGTTCATCTCGTGCGCGAGCGCCTGCTCGAACGCCCCCTGCGGCGAGCCGAAGTCCGACTGGGGCGCGTCGATGCCCGTGAGCATCACGCGACCGCCCCGATCCACCACGTGCCGGACGAACTTGAGCGCATGCTCGCGCTCCTCGTCCGACTGCAGCTTGAACCAGTGCGCGAACCCCGGCAGCGCCTGCTCCTCGCAGTAGGCGGACATCGCGAGGTACAGCTGCGACGAGTAGAGCTCGGCGGCGATCTGCGTGTTCATCGCGTTCTCGATGTCGGGTGAGAGCATCGCCGATCCTCCTTTGGGAGCGATGGTCCAGCCTACTCCTGGTCGGGCAGCGTCAGCTCGGCGACGAGCGGTCGGTGGTCCGAGGCCTGGCGCGCGTCGAGGCCGGGCGGCACCAGGGCCCGTTCGACCACGATGCCGTCGGAGAGAAGCAGGTAGTCGATCCGGGCCGTCGGCTCGTCGGCCGGGAAGGTCTCGCCCTCCACGTCGCCGCCGAGGAGCCAGGCGTCGCGGAACCGCTCGGACAGGAACCCCACGGCCCGGCCGTCCGGCTTCTCGTTCAGGTCGCCGCCGGCCATGATCGGGGCCTCGACGCCGTCGACCAGGGCGGCGACCGCCCGCGCGTGCGCGAGCCGTTCGCGTGGATGCAGCCCCAGATGCATCGAGATCGCGCAGAGTCTCGTGTCACCGAGTTCGAGCTCGGCGACGAGCGCGCCGCGCGGATAGAGCCACGGCCCGCCCTCGAAACGGTGCTGCCGGTGCCCGACGATCTTCCACGGCGGCCGGACGAGCACGGCATCTTTCACTCGCCGGCGGCACGGCGACCACGGGTCGGCGGCGAGATCCATGCCGAGGGCCTTCGCGAACCGCCGGAGACGCCACCTGCCTCCCGTCTCGTTCAGCAGGAGCACATCGGGCCGGAAATGACCGACCAGCCTCACCAACCGCTCGGAACCGTCGCGGAAGCCCCGGACGGTGTAGACGACGACGCGCACGCGCATCCGAACGCTGCCTACTC